>CAYQSL010000085.1:0-6418 GCA_964420165.1 uncultured Gammaproteobacteria bacterium
GACCAGCGCCAATTAAGAATGTAAGTGGTTGCTTACCTTCTGTAGTATCGAAAACTGTGCCATCTTTTAATGTGCCTTTATAGTCAACTCTAACAATTGATCCTGGAGTGATCTTTGGAGCTGATGAGCATGATGCGAATGTGATTGCTAAAACTAGCGCAAGGAAATATTTTAAATTTTTCATATATACGAACCTCTTTGATTTTTGTCCATGAAAAATACTAAAACAAAGTAGGGAAAATTACTACAGGTAAAAATTAACAAAAAAAGTATTTAGTTTACTGCGCAATACACAATAGGGGTCGCACCTCCACTTTCCACCAAAACCAAGATAAGCATTCTCAATGTTAATATAAACTGTTTCTTCTACTAAAACTTATTATGTAGGTTATGGTGGAAAGTGGAGGTACGACCCCGGTGTTAGGCGGTCATGTCTACTGAACTATAATCTTCACGACGCAAGTAGTCCTTCATTATGCTCTGAACATAGTTCTGCGTCTCACGATAAGGTGGAATGCCACCGTACTTCTCAATAGCTGCAGGACCTGCATTGTAAGCTGCAAGAGACTTCTGGATATTACCATCAAAGCGTTTCATCATCTGTGCTAGATAAGTAATGCCACCCCTGACGTTTTGGTAAGGGTTCATTGAATTAAACACTCCTACTGAGCGCGCTGTAGCTGGCATCAGTTGCATCAAGCCCTGAGCGCCTGCTCCACTTGTGGCATTCGGGTTAAAACCTGACTCTTGTTTAATTACACTCTTTACTAAATTAGGTGAAAGATCTACTGAATGTTCGGCACTGAGTTCAGCCGTTACGCTATCAATATACTCCTCAAAATTATCTGGCAATTTTGAATAACTATCGGGATTTATTTTTTCAGCTTTAACTGACTTAGAAGATTCGGTACCTAAGGCTTCTTCAAGAGCCTCATTAAAACTAGATTTGCTTGTTTCTGTTGCAGCACCAGGATCTTGCGCAAAAATTTGTTGTTTCTTTACATCAAGATTTCTTAGATAGCTATCTAACTCTGAAATTCTTTGTTGTATGAAGGAGATGGACATCAGTAATTCTTGGCTTAAAGCCTATATAAACTTTTAGCCCAGAGGAGATGGGGGAGAGGGTAATGAATCAGGCTGATTAGAGCTCGAGCTCAATAGGCTGTTTGGTGGATATTGACCTGTATAATGAAGTCAATGCTCCCTTTTGGTATAGGTATTCCTGAACTTGCGGTAATTTTAGTGATTGCCTTGATTATTTTTGGGCCTAAAAAACTCCCTGAACTAGGACGCAATCTAGGTAAAGGGCTGAAAAGCTTTAAACATGGACTTGATGAAGCTACTGAAGAATTTAAAGCTGAAGTCAAAGATTCTGAGACTAAATAAGTTAAAAACAACTTGTTTTCAAAATCAAAATAAGCTACTATCGGCTTTATGTTATTAACAGAAGCAGGGAGAAGAATACTCTCAGGAGGTCCAAGTCGTAAAGGAAGAAGTGGCTATCAAAAATTTCCTGAACAAGTAAAACCTCAATACGTTAAAACAGGGGATCAAAGAACTGCCAATCAACAAGGTCTTACTCCAGTTACACAGATCAACCCCAACCTTCAAGGTCTAGATCCTAAAAAAATGCCAAGCCATATTTTTTTCTTGGCATCTCCCTATAGTGGTGATCAACAAACTTTAAATGATATTAATGAATTAAATTCAGAATTAAAGTTAAATATTGAAACTCAAATAGCAAGTAGTGCGCCTGGCTTGAATTATCTTTTGGGAGACACTTCTTCAGAATATACAGAAACGTTTCAACAGCAATACGAGGCAATCCCTCCTCTAAATTTAAAGTCCTTAAAAAATCCTCCTTTAATTTTAGTAGATCCTTTTCTATTTATAGGTCAAAATTCTAGAACAGCAAAAGATTGGGGCAAAGATTTTATTGAACTACTAAATGAACTAATTAAAAATCTAAATTTAAATGCACAGCAAAGTCCAAGAGTTTTGTTAGTAAGATCAGGTGAACATTCTATTAAGGAGCTGCAGTCACGCTACCCTTATACTTTAGATCCTTCCCCAAAGCATTATGGCTTTATGAAGGGGTTACATCTAGCCGGAGAAGAAGATCTAATTGACATCTTAGCTAGATATCAAAAATCTCTTTAAAGTATATTCCTAAACAACCACTTCTTGACTAACAAAAGCTGCAAGTTTATCCATAGCAGTTTTAATTTTATTCATTGGTTGCACTAATGCAATTCTGAAATGATGTTCACCGAAGTTTCCAAAAGTTAAACCAGGCACGAAAGCCACACCAGTAGCCGCAAGTAGGTCGCGACAGAAATCAAAAGAGTTTTTAGTTTCTTCTATGTATGATTTTGGAATTTGTACCCAAACATACATTGCACCACCAGGTCGGTTAAATTTCAGACCCATATCTTTAAGTGCTTGACAAACGTAATCACGACGCTGCTCGTAGCCTAAGCGAATTTCTTCTCTGTAAGCATCACCAAGTTTTAGTGCGGCAATACCAGCTTCTTGAATACCCATGCAAACACCATAGTCAAGATTGGTTTTTAATTTATAGAGTGTGTGCACAATTTCAGGATTACCCACTGCAAAACCTAAACGCATACCTGCCATGTTGTATGTTTTAGAGAATGTATGAAACTCAATCCCCACATCTATTCCACCAGGGATCTCAAGAATAGAACATGGTTTGTTTTTATCAAACCAAATTTCTGAATACGCTAAATCATTCATAAGTAGAATGTTGTACTCTTTACAAATCTTGATAGCTTTTTCTAAGTAAGCTCTGCCAACAACTGATCCAGTTGGATTGTGCGGATAACTAAGAATCATAATTTTTGCGCGCAACAAAACATCTTCAGGAATAGAATCTAAATCACCAACGTAATTATTTTCTTCGTTGAGTTTTAATTCATAGACTTGACCACCAGCAAGCACTGTACCGCGCATATGGACTGGATAGTAAGGACTTGGAATTATTGTCAGATGTCCTTCTTGAATATAAGCGAAAGCTAAGTGTGCGATTCCTTCTTTAGAGCCAATGAGAGGAAGTATGCCATTTTTTACATCAAGCTTCACACCAAATCTACTATGAAACCATTGAGCGATTTCTTCTTTAAAAGCTGGAAGCCCACTAAATATCGGGTATTGCTGGTTGCGTGGTTTTTGCATCCCTTTATAGAGTGCCTCTAAAACTGTTGGATCAGTTGGACGATCAGGAGAGCCCAGTGAAAGATCAATTAATTCTTTGCCTTGCGCTATTAAATCCAATTTGATCTCATCAAGTTGCCCAAAGGCATACGGCGCCATCTCCACTAATCTTAGTGAGGGTGGGATTGTGTGATTATGAGGGGATTTCATGAGAACAATTGTAATGGTTTTTGGTATTTTTTTGACTTTCTAAAGAATAAATATATATTCAAGAGAGGAATTCCGTCATTCTCAACCCGAAGGGTTGGGAATCCAGTCAACCAGAAGATTTCAGCAGTTTCTGGATCCCCAAGCCTTTCAGGCTTGAGGATGACGGCACTTGCATTTAAGCAAATATAACCCAAGCTATCGCTGCACCAAGCACAGTAACCATCAAGAGTACATAGCCTTGGATCTTTCCTGATTGTTGGATCTTAAGAACTTCACCAACAACTTCAGTACCTTTCCATCCAAGTCCATTGATGAAGATTCCTTCGATAATAACTTTTTCAAATATTTTGTATTTGAATCTGAAATTCCACATCAAGAAAGCAACGATTGCGTTGTAGATTTCATCGATGTACCACTTGTTAAGTGAAAGTTTATAAACGAAGTTAAGTTTGTTTTTCACAAACTCATTAAGCTTCATGTCTTTCAAGTAAACTAAGAATGCAAGAATTGTACCAATCAAGAAAGCTAAGAATGGTAAGTAACCCATTGGCTGAGACATTTCATACATGAAAAACTCCCATGCCGATTGACCTTCATGCATATGTGAATGGAAATGAGGATCAATGTAACTTTGAAGTTTATAACCTAAGAAAGGTGAACCCCAGAAACCAAGAATTACTGAAGGGATAGCAAGCACCATAAGAGGAATAGTTACAGACTTAGGTTGCTCATGTGGATGTGCATGACCTCTGTACTCACCTTCAAAAGTTTTGAAGTAAATTCTAAACATATAGAATGCTGTCATTAAAGCAGTAGTAGTTGCAATCCAGAATAGAGCTGGATTAACTTCCCAAGCTTTAGCAATGATCATGTCCTTAGACCAGAAACCACTCATCATTGGAAAGCCTGCAATAGACAAGGTTCCAATCAAAAATGTAATAGCAGTGATAGGCATATGCTTACGCAAGCCGCCCATCTCATTCATGTCTTGTTCATGGTGACAACCAAGAATTACAGAACCGGAACCGAGAAAAAGCATCGCTTTGAACATCGCATGAGTAATCAAATGGAACATTGCAATTACTGGCGCGCCAAGTCCAGCTGCCATAACCATGTAACCAAGCTGCGAGCACGTTGAATATGCAAGAGCTTTTTTGATGTCATTTTGGCTGAAAGCAATAGTTGCAGCGAAGATCGCAGTAATACCACCGACCCAAGCTACTACTTGTAGAACCAAGGCACCATCAATGTTATAGATAGGATAAACACGAGCAATTAAATAAACACCGGCAGCAACCATTGTTGCAGCGTGAATTAATGCAGAGATAGGAGTAGGACCTTCCATCGCATCTGGAAGCCAAATGTGAAGAGGGAATTGAGCAGACTTAGCAGCCGCTCCCATAAAAATCAAAATGCCAATAGTAGTAACTGATACAAGTCCAGTTACTGCAAGACCATGTTGCATCGCAAAATCAAGTGCCGCTCTAAGTTGAGTGAAACCTAAAGTAACTGTGCCAGGCTCAGCATTCCAAAAATCTTTAGTAAACCAATAGAACATGATTAAACCAAGTAGGAAACCTGCATCACCAACACGATTTACAACAAAAGCTTTTTTGCAGGCATGTGCTGCACTTGGTTTGTACCACCAGAAGCCAATAAGTAAGAATGAACAAACACCAACTAATTCCCAGAAGAAGTACATCTGGAAAAGGTTTGTTGCAATTACTAAACCAAGCATTGAGAAAGTAAATAAAGATAAGTAAGAATAAAATCTGCTATAGCCTTCATCTTCAGCCATATAACCATTAGTGTAGATTTGCACAAGCAAGCTAACTAAGTTCACAGTAAGCAGCATGGCAATTGCAAGTGGATCGATTAAATAACCAATCTCTAAATGAAAGTCGCCAGCATTGATCCATTGGAAGCTATGTTGAAATGCTTCGTGCCCATGGAAATTCAAGAAAATTATTATTGAATGTATCAAACCTAGCGTTACCGCACCGATAGAAATTAAGGCCGATGCTACTCTACTGCGATGTGTAAAAAACATAATCAGCACTGCAGATACAAGAGGATATAAAGCTATGAGCCAAGCATTAGAAAGATTTGACATACACTTGCTATTTTAGATTGAAAGCGGGAATTGAGCAAAAAACTAGAATTAATTGACTTTGAAAGCTTATTTAGATTAAAATAAATAACCCTTATGATTAATGACAAACTATTTACAGCTTATGATCGTGTTTTTGGAGATGCAACACGTGATCTTTCAGCAAAAGAAGTACATATGACTCAAGCTGACTTACAAGCACAGAGTGCTGGAGAATCCACACCTGTAGAAAGACAAGCTTTAGCTCAAGCAATTCATCAAGCTCTAGTTGACCCAGCTTTAACTAAAGATGAGAAGACTGTCTTTTACGAGAGACTTGAACAAGTAATTAAAAAAGATACTAAAGCTAACCAGAGATTAGGGCTTCTCCCTGCTAATTTATCAGAAGCTGAAAGACAAATCCTTAGAGATAGAGCCTTACCAGGAACACCCAAAAGGCTACATTTAGTTGCGGCTTAATTTACTACAAGATTTTTACTAAAATCTCGTTTTGTTCGATTGCCTTGAGTTCCTCTTTAATAGTACGTTTCATACCGCTAGGTGAGTGATAGGCTTTCATCTTAGTTAGAACTTCAGCTTTCTCAGCACTAAGTTTTTTGTATTCAGATTTTAGTTCAATCAATTGAAAAACATTTTGAGTTAAATGAACCACATTGAATATTGCACTGTTAACCAGAGGGATTAAAGCTATATATAAAAATATTTTCCAGAAAATTTGATTTAACTCAATTGTATTCTGTGGATAAAGTTTAGAAAATTTTTCTGAGATTTGATTAGTGATATTAGATACTTCGTATTTTTCAAGATCAATTGCATCGAAGTATTGCTGAGGCTGCATAGCTTGGTAGCCCTGTGCTTGTTGAGCATAATTCCAATCATCAGAATAATAGTAGTTACTCAAATGATCTTGCTGAGGAAGCTGAT
>CAYQSL010000086.1:0-6238 GCA_964420165.1 uncultured Gammaproteobacteria bacterium
TCCAAGCTGGGAAACTCGTCTGGAACAGTCTTTGCAGAAAGTCGATAACAATATGGTTCTCATTTTGGAACCTAAGCAAATTCAAAATCTGGTTACGATGATTTCAAATGCTTCACGTAGAATCTTGGAGCAAGTAGAACGTAGACCAGTACTGATTTGTGGACCATCTTTGCGTTTGCCACTCTTCAGGCTAATTGAACAATTCGATCCGCATGTGCATATTCTTAGTTATGCTGAACTTTCACCAGATTTCAATATCCAAGTAATGGAAACTATTGGTACTGAGATGGATGTGCCTGCTGTTGAGCGTGGGTAAAAGGGTTTGTGTCATTGCGAGCGTAGCGAAGCAATCCATAACTCTAGATTCCAAATTTAATAATTTAAAATCTGTAATCCAGATAAAAAATGTTAGAATCCTTTGAATGACAGTTATTGGCGCAAATAAAATACCTAGTTCAAGTGTAAGAAATACATTGAATATTTATGATTTACAAACAGGACCTGTATCTTTGGATAAACCAGAACAACTTCAAGAATTTGGACACCCTTCGGAAATTCAAGGTTCAAAAGATTCTTTGCTCAAATCTCAAAGAGAGGGAAATACTGCTTCTCTTCAAGCTGAGCAAGCTCCTCAGCCAGTAAATCAAGAAGCTTCTACTCCTGCTGAAATTGAACAAAAATAGAGTTTCTAAAATACCAAGTTCAACATAAATGTCAAAAATCTCTGCTAAATCCTTTGTATATTGTGCGATAAAGGATTTTAAATGGTTGAAAACAGACCAATACCGATAAAAATACCAGGTTTAACTGTAATTAGCCCTGCAACTCAGGGGCAGGCTGCAAATGAAATTACAATCAATCCAGAAAAAATACGACAAAGTTCTGGTGTATATGATTTTTCTATTGGTTCCACAGATAATGATGCCGTACAGGTTTTAATAAAAGGTTTAGGAAACTTTAGAACCTCCATAAATATCAATGTTAATAATGGCAGGGTCTTAGTAAATGATATAGCTTCAGGGTCGTTTACAACATCTATATTTGGTCATAGAAATTCTTTTAAAGATGCAAAAGTAATATTGTCGGAAATTAATCGTGAAGGACAATGCAAAGATAGAGATCAAAAGGATCAACCTGCTTATAGAGTAAGACTCGCTATGAATAGTAAGAGTCAAGATTATAAATTATCACTGCATGAGACATGGTCAATAGGTTTTGCAGGTACGAGCGTTACCTTAGAGTCTGATGGCAAAGGAAATCTAACAGTCAAAAAATATGCCGTAACTCCAGTAGCTTCTTTGAATTTTGAGCAAGCTACTGCTTATACTGAATCTCGACCAGCTTTGAAAAGTTATCCAAGGGTTATATCCAAGGCAGCAGTAGAAGCACAACTACAATTGAAGTCATCTACTAGAGGGGAAGCTTAACTAACTAAGCTCTTTAGATCTTTTACAAGCTGCATAGAGAGCTTGATCTACGATCCCTTTAAAATTATTAGAGTTAAAACTCTCAAGTGCTGCATAAGTAGTGCCATTAGGGCTAGTTACTTTCTCACGCAAGGTACTTGCTTCTTCACCTGATTCAGTCATTAAACAAGCAGCGCCGCAAATAGTTTGACGGGCAAGTGCTTTAGCCGAAGCTTCATCCAAACCAAGTTTAATTCCTGCTTCGGTCATAGCTTCAGTAAGTAAAAATACATACGCCGGTCCTGAACCTGAAAGGGCAGTTACTGCATCTAATTTATCTTCATCTACGGAGACTACTATTCCTAGAGTCTCGAAAATTGTTTTGGCAAGCTGAATTTGGCTTGCTGAGCAAGTTTTGTTAGGACTAATTGCTGTAGCACCTTTAGATATTTGTGCAGGAGTATTTGGCATTGAGCGAATAATTGGATTTGCTGGAAAGTATTTGGCAAACTTTTCAATTTTAGTTCCAGCAAGAATTGAGATCAATAAAACTGATTGTGAGATTTTTAGTGAAGCCATTTCAGAAAGTAGTTCATTAATGTTCTGCGGCTTCACTGCAAAAATAATTATCGAATCATCTTTAACAGCATTGGCTAAGTCACTAATTTTCGAGCAACTTTTGAAATTAAATTCTTTTTCTAAATTTGCTAGCTTCAGAGCATCAAGATCATAAAGCAAAATATTTTTGGCTTCAGCAAATCCAGATTTGAGCAATCCTTTAGCGATTGCTGATCCCATTTGTCCAGCGCCGATGATGATTAGATTTGAGTTTGTGTTTTCCACCAAATTATTATAAGTCCAAATAAATTATACTGCTGTTGGTTACCTGAATTTATAATCCTTAGTATATGCTGGCAATTCATCAATATTAGTAAGATTTACTTCCTCAGTTAATTTCCAACCATTATCTTTGATATTGTAAGTTCTTTTTGTACCAAGTGATTTATTTTCTGCCCAAGAAAAACAAACCATTCTATCTAGGTAGCATTCACAAAAAGTTTTAATTGCAAAATCACCATCATTGCTCCTGAATGTGTATCTGCGGTTCAAACTTTCAAGATAAGTTAGATCCTCTGATTCATTTAAAAGCGTTTGCATAGCTGTTAATTTCAGCTGATGTTCATCTAAAGGAAGTTTAAGTGCATTTAACCATTCATGTGTTTGTTGGTTTATTGCATGACCAGAATTTTTAACAAGTTCTCTTTTAAGAAAGTCCTTATAAGCTTCCAAATGATAACCATGTTCTATAGGTTTTTTGCCTAAAAGTTGAATTGCTGATTTAGTATTCAATTCAAATTCTTTATGTATAAAATCCGCTAGTTTGTATGCAAGTTGTATATCACTAGTAACAGTAGCTTTATTAAAACCATTTTCTCTTATTCGCTTATGATCTTCTATAAATAGATCTATAAAAATATTCTTCAAAGATTTTAGTAAATCTTCTTTAGTTAAAGGGAATTGCTTAGGAAAGAAAATTGATAAAGCTTCTTTCCTGAATCCTGCACGTGCAGGATTAATAGAATTACTTAAATATTGATCTAAACTTTCAATTAAAGTTTTAGTTAACTCAGAATGATTTTGAATAAAGACATCTACTCCTAAAAGAATACCCAAAGCCCTTAATAGTTCTTCGTCATTTTCTAGATATTCTGGATGCTCCTTCATAAAAAAGTCTGCAAGTACATTGCTCCTCGTTGATAATATATATCCAGGAAAACTATTTTCTCCAGTTAAAGCCTCACCATTATTAATAGCTAAATCCAAAAATTTTATCCATTTAGTATTTTGTTCTATTTCTGATTGATTCTCTAAAATGAGTAATTTTATAATGTCTGCATATAAGCTCAATTGTTCATCTGGTGGCAATCTGAAGCTAGCGGTTTCTCGCGACATATCTAAAATATGTGGATAAAAAGGATGTAAACTTACATAATTAATTTTTTCAGGTTTTTGTTCTAAGACAAGATCGATGAAGCTTCGTATTAATGGAGTTCTTGGATCTTCTTCTTGAAGAGCTTTATTGAGTCCAAGCATTGACTGTAATAATTGTTCAAATGCTTCTTCATTTTGAATTTGCTGAAGTTCATATTGATGTTCAATTGTAAAAAAGAAATTAACTAAAAATTCAGCTAGTTTTTCATTATTAAGTTCCCCATCAATTATTGTTTCCCAAAAACGTGGGTAATCTCTTTTCGAGAAAATTTTATCCAATGATCTGTTAATTGCTTTTTTTGCTAAATCTTTTGTTTTAACGGTATTAGCAAAATTTATATATTCAGGAAAAAATGATCTGGCATCTCTAATATCAATTCTTTGATCTTGAATCATTTGTTCAATAAAAGCCTTTGCTATAACTGTTTCAGGATTTTGAGTCGCAGGGTTTCTATTTTGTTTAAGCATTAGCTGTAATAGTTTTTCTAAACTAGCTTCATTTTGAATTTGATTTTGGTATCTAGGAATTAGGAATTTAGCTACTAATTCAGCAATTTTTGGATTAGATGGATTATTTGCAAATAGTTTTTTCACAAAATCTGAATAAGGCGCAGTCAGAGTAAAGATTTTATCGTTTAAAGAATTTAAAATGGTTTGTGTGGCAAGTCCTTCCGTGGCTATAGTTTCAGTAAAACTTATGTATCCAGGAAATATACTCCTAGCCTCAATTACATTAAGTTTTTGATCTTGAATCAGCTGCTTAATAAAATTTTCAATTAAAGTTTTTTCATTAACTTGAATAGGAACTTTCTTGTTAATTCCTAACATGAATTCTAATAATGTTTCAAGAGCAGCTTCATCTGCAGTTTGATTAAACAATCCTTGATACTTAGGAATTAAAAAATTAACTATTGTTTCGGCAAGCTTTCCTTGAGAATCTCCCGTAGTAAATAATTTCAGTAAAGTTTTTGGACGATCATCTGCTTTAACTTTAGAGCTAACTTTATTCAGAGAAATTAAAACAGTTTTTGTTGCAAGATCTGTTGTTGTTATAGTTTCAGCAAAGCTAACTTGTTTAGGGAATCGCGCTCTAGCTTCAGTTATATCGAGATCTTGATTTCGTAAAAGAAGATCAACAAAGCCACTCACCATGGTATTTTCAGGGCTATTTGTTGCAGCCTCAACTTGACCTAGCAGTGAGCGTAATAATTTATTTAATTCATTTTCATTTTGTATAGAGTCAATCTGAGTTTGATATTGGGGAATCAAAAAATTTAGCAGAAACTCAGCAAGCTTAGTATTACCCTCTGTTTTGAATCTTTGTAGAAATTTAGGATAGCTTTCAATTGTAGGGAAAATTTTAGTTAATAAATTTAAAACAGTAGTCTTTAGGCTATTTGGTGTTTTTATTGTTTCTCTAAATTCAATATGTTCTGGAAACCAAGTTCTAACTTTTACAATATCAAATTTATTTCCATATTTTATAGTTAAGAAGCCGATGAATCCTTTAAGTTTGGTTGGATCATCATGACTTTTACCATTAGCCGAAATTACCGATAAAGAATGTCTCAGCTCGTCATACTTCTTGAAAGGCTCTATTGGTGTAGGTTGTAAGTTCCGTAAAGAAAGTAAATATTCACCAAAAAGATTTCTAGCGGTTAAAGGTGGAGATAAAGTATTTAAATATTCTATCCACCGAGGATGAGGTTGGATAGGAGGAACTTGTTCCATGGCATAATCTATGGCAATGAAAGCTTCGTCTGGATTGGTTATTCTATTTTCCGGTTTATAGTAAGTAGTAGAAGCTGCTTGTCTGTGAATTTGAATAGGATTTAATGCAGGGTTTCTGACTCTCAGCCAATCACAGAATTGAGCAAAAATTGGCAATATCGTTTCATTGTATACAATGCCTGCTGGATTATGGCACGCAAGTAAAGAGACTTTTCTTTTGAGATTTTTTTCATGCTCTTTCTGATTTTGTGTAGAGATTAAGTCAGGATCTTTATTCTCATATAAAAATTCTGCAATTAGATTTAAAGTTTTTTCTTCGGCTTTACTTAAGGGATCAATTAAACAAGAAGCAACTAAGTTAGCCCAATTTTTATGTGGTTCAATAATGGGGTTCGCATGAACTGCAAGATGACGAATATATTTTTGTGCAGAATTTAGATCAGTAACTTGTTGACCGTGATCAACTAAAGTTGGCGCAGCTCTTCTAACTACTTCAAGTTCAAGCTTGTTCAACCCTTTTTGTTCAGGACTATTAATGAAATTAATAAGATCGGAGAAAATATTTTTGGCTGCTATTGAGTTTATATATTCGGCATCAGGACTATTACCCAAGAGTGTTGAAAGTAAATTTCTAAAAACAATTTCACTAGAAAGATAACCAAGAGCTAAGGGACTATGTTGAATATAGTCACTTAACAGCTTTGCTCTAAGAGGTTTTTTATCAGGAAGGCTTTTAATTCCTAGAGCCTGATCTAAAAGACTTAGGCAAGCCTGATTTTTTAATAAAGAGCTATCTTCAAGTGCAATTAATACATTGTTGTATAAATCATTAGGTCGATTTAAATTTAATGAACTATTGAAATCAATTTTTAAATCTTTGCCAATCTCTGTTTCTGTAAGTATTTGATTAACTCTTAGAGCAACTAAACTATATTGCTGGTTAACATAATTATAAAAATCAATAAATAGTTGTTTGGCATTTTCACTTGAGCCATTGTATTTCTCTTGCCCGCCGAAAATTACTCTTAAAGCACTGTGCAATAATTCATCATCAGAAAGAGGTTTACCGTATTGATCTCCTTGCTCTAATAGAAAAGTCCCAGCTAAGG
>CAYQSL010000087.1:0-6167 GCA_964420165.1 uncultured Gammaproteobacteria bacterium
TCTTTGATACCTTTCTCAACTGCTGGAATAAATTCTCTTGGAATTACACCACCAACGATCTTGTTAACGAATTCAAGTGTAGGTTTTTCTTCGCCGTCTTCAGCTTTACCAAACTCAATAGGTTCGAAGTCAATAACAACGTGACCGTACTGACCTTTACCACCAGACTGCTTAGCGTATTTAACATCAGCAGTTGATTTAGATCTAATAGTCTCTCTGTAAGCAACTTGAGGCTTACCAACGTCAGCTTCTACTTTAAATTCTCTTCTTAAACGATCTACAAGGATCTCTAGGTGAAGCTCACCCATACCAGAAATAATTGTTTGACCAGTTTCATGATCAACTCTAACTCTGAATGTAGGATCTTCTTCAGCTAATTTGTGAAGAGCTGTTGAAAGCTTCTCTTGGTCAGCTTTTGTCTTAGGTTCAATCGCAACTGAAATTACCGGCTCTGGAACGTGAAGTGACTCAAGAATTACTTGTTTCTTCTCGTCGCAGAAAGTATCGCCAGTTGTTGTGTCTTTGAAACCAACAATCGCGCAAATATCTCCAGCTCTAACTTCATCGATCTCTTGTCTTTGATCAGCTTGAAGTTTAATCAGACGTGAAACACGCTCTTTAGCGCCTTTCACAGAGTTATAAACGTATGAACCTGAAGTGATAACTCCAGAGTACATTCTAATAAATGTTAATCTACCTACAAACGGGTCAGTCATTACTTTGAACGCTAGACCTGCCATTGGCTCATCATCATCACAGTTACGAGTTACTTCATTACCTTGAAGATCGTGTCCAACGATTTGTTTAACTTGTAAAGGATTTGGTAAATAATCAACAACTGCATCCAATAATTTTTGAACACCTTTGTTTTTGAATGCTGAACCGCAAAGTACTGGAACGATCAAGTTCTTAACTACTGCATGACGTAAACCTTCTTTGATTTCTTCTTCAGAGAAAGCTTCTTCACCCTGCTCTAAATATTTTTCCATCATTGCTTCTTCGTTCTCAGCAATTGACTCTATAAGTTCAGTTCTAAGTTGAATACATTTAGCTTCAAGGTCAGCTGGGAAGCCGTCAGTGATTACAACATCTTTACCGATGTCATCGTTATGAAGATATGTTTTCTTCTCGATCAAATCAACAACACCTTTAAATTGGTCTTCAGCTCCGATAGGAACTTGAATAGGACGAGCGTTCACACGCACATCATTACGCAATTGACCAACAACTCTAAAGAAGTCAGCACCTGATCTGTCCATTTTGTTAACGAACACGATACGTGGAACTTTATAACGATCAGCTTGTCTCCAAACTGTTTTAGTTTGTGGCTGTACACCACCAACTGAACATAGAACGATGATAACGCCGTCAAGTACACGCATTGAACGCTCTACTTCAATAGTAAAGTCCACGTGTCCTGGGGTATCAATAAGGTTGATATATTTGCCTTTCCACTCAGTAGAAATCGCAGCTGCGGTAATCGTGATACCACGCTCTTTCTCTTGCTCCATCCAGTCAGTAACAGATGTACCTTCATGAACTTCACCAATTTTGTGAATCTTTCCAGAGTAAAAAAGAATTCTCTCTGTAGTAGTGGTCTTACCTGCATCGATGTGAGCAGCAATTCCCATATTTCTAAAATCTTCGTATTTAACTTTTCTTGACATGGCTAATATTTTCCAAGTGAAATTCTAGAATCTCTTGGACACCGCTGTCTATGACTAAGTTAAAACCTTATTATTATTTAGTAATAACTATTGGAGAAATTAACTAGCATATTATATTGACGAAGGATTTACCTTTATGTTATTTTTATATTATGCTTATCCCCCATCATATTCCGCATGTTTCTCATCGCCCGATATATACGCAAGTTGAAGAGTTATCCCTCCCTGTTAATCCTTTTACAAACAGTCGTGAAACGGATATTGTGCCAAGTTTAGTTGAAAGAACCGAAAGCGTACCCACTCCAAGACAATTTCCTACCAACAAAATAAAGCTAATGTTTAGCCCTATCCCGGGATCCTCAGATAAAACAACAGTAAATTCTCCTGATCTAAATATAGAACCAGCTTTATTAGACGAAGCCTTTTTGCCCGAATCACTTCACGAATAGATTCATTAAGTAAACTTAATCTTCATTTTAAAATTAACTAAAATCAAGCAATAACAACGTCTTTAGATTTGCTAAAATTGTATTAATATCAAAGTTTAATATCGAAATACGTTTTACTTTACAGTACTTTTACCTTAATTTGAGACAAATAAAATTATGCAAACTTTAGAAAGAAATTCACTAATAGATAATTTAAGCGATCTAAAATTCGCCAAAGTAATTTTGCAGCTAATTATCATCAAAGACTTACATTTGAGCTGTAAAGATCCTGAAAGCTATGAAATTGAACTTGGAAGTTTCTTTGGCTTACTAGAAAACTTTGCTTCAGAACAATCTAACTATGAATACTTCTGCAGCCTAAGAGACGAGCTTTTAGACAATCTAGGACTTGCTATAAACAATCTTAAAACTGCATCTAAACAAAAAGATTTATCTCAAGATCAGCAAAAATTCAATAAAGAACTTTTGAAAATTGCAAATAAATTTTTCACACAGATAGTGGCGTTAAGAGATTAATCACCACAACGGGGTTGCTTCGTTCCTCGCAATGACGTTAACGTCTTTTCTTTTCAGCTTCAACTTCTTCGAATTTACCAGTTGGTGACTTCAACCTAGAGCTGAGTTGGAACTCGCTATAAACTCTATTGTTTTCTTCGTAGTCACGTGTGCCCATGATTTGCACATCTTCGATATATTCAGAATGACTATTTAAGTTGATTGCAAAGTTTGAAACATCATCATTAGTTTGCGCTTTACCAAAAACCATAACTTTCATCTTAGTAGCATTCAAACGCTCGAACCATAAATCTTTTGGAGTGAGCTTACTAATGTCAGCAAGGATCGCTGCCCATGGAGTTCTACGTCTAGTGATGTCTAAATAGAAATCTTTTTCTGCACTCATCGCAGCTTTTTCTTTCTGCAGAGATTTAATTTCATTGACATATTTTTTGTTTTTTATAGCTTCAGTTTCGAGTTTATTTTTCTCTGAATTTGCTGCCAAGTTCATTAAACTTAGCAAGATTGTTAAAGTAAGTAATAAAGCAAAGATTCCACCAGAAGCAATCAGAGTGACATTTCTAGGCGTCATTGGAATTGGCGCTCTTGGTAATTTGATTTCCTTTGCAATATTCAATTGCTCAGGAGCTTTATATAAATTATTTAAAAGATATCTTGTCGGATCATTGAAAATTACATGTGGATAAGTAAGCCCAAAGCCAAGCGCTGAGTCTCTCATACGCGGACCAAACAAATACACCATTGATAAATTCAGATTGTCAACATGATCAAAATACTGAACTATAAATCTATTTACATCACCAGTTTGATCGCCATTGTTAGGAATATAGCTCATTGCAAGCGGGCTATCTTTACCCCAAATGACAATCTCTGAGCGATCTTCACCTAACCATGCCGTAGCGCGCAATTCATTAACTGGCTCTGCACCCAAAACCATAAAGCTTGGGATTACTGAGAATAACTTGGTTTCAAGTGCTTTCTCCAATTCATTAATTCGAGAAAGCACTTCTGCTTTTGGTGACAGAATTAAATAATCGCAAAGAGGCTGCTCGCCTTCATCACGCTTGGTTACATCGAGGCGCATTACACCAAAGTTCTTACCAATCAGCTTTCTATTAATTTCAAGTCCAACGAAAACTAATTTGTCTTTGTCGCTGACATTGTCAGGCAAAGTAACTACTTGATAATTAATACAAGCAAGGGGAATCGAAACAATAAGATCAGTAAATATGATCCCTTTCTCTTTAATCTCATTACGAAGGGATTCCAGAGCAATTTCAGGACTATTAAAAATATCATTTACTCTAGTAGATAGCTGCTGCGAGCTACCATTAAAATGCATGGCAACTTGCTCTTCACTAAAATCTAGAATCAGGTAATTTAACATTGTAGATAAAACGATTCTGTAGTGTCTTACACCACTAACCCAAAATCATCATAGCAGCTAAAAAACATATAGCCAACGCAGCCCCAAGTGGAATTTTTTGCGTAAAATAGTTTTCTTGGGCATGGCTTTCTTTTTTGCTTCCTTTAAATAGAGACTTAATATATTCAAAAAGTTTCCAAAGAAGAAATAAAACTAGGGCTACATTGAATGCCGCAAATAGCACTAAGAAAGCATTCTTGAAGCCTATTACTACCGCAAAGAAAGCTGTCATCGCTATATCGCCGCCACCAAGAACTGTTTTAAGATCCTCTGGATCTCCTTCCTGGTTTAAATGCGCAAAACCAGATAATTGTGAGGCAAAGTAACCAAAAATTATTTCAAGCATTAAATACAAAAAACCCAAAGTAGCAAAAAGCATAGTTAAAGTCTCAGTTTTACTGGTTACTGCCAAAAATCCAATGACCAAGATAATAAGAAAATAAATTTTGCCGATATGATGATTGAGGAAGCCAAAGTTCATAGTCAGAGCTGGGCTGGTGCATCTAACTGCCTTATCTTTAAATAGAGCAAGGTTTAGGAAGTCAGTAAAAGCATCCAGAGAGAAGAAAACAATCCCTAACTGTATTAAAGAAGCAAAGAAATTTTCAAACCACGGATTAGCTATGAAGTTTACAGACATATCGTAGAAAGGATTTTGCAAAAAAGTGTAGACCACAATAGCAATCACAATTCCTGAATAAGTTAGAGCGTGGGGCAGGATGTTAGTCTCAAGATCAATAAAGGCAAGAGCTACAATTAAACTAATCAGAATTAAATAGAAAGAAAAAATAAAGACATTAGGGCTCTTAGCTATAAAAGGATAAGCCAATAAAACTACTAAAAGCTCTACCAGTGGGTATCTTATAGGGATTCTAACTTTACAGTTAAAACACTTAGCTAGAAGAAATATATAACTTAGTACAGGAATCTTGTCCCAGAAGCGCAAAGCTATTTCGCAATTTGGGCAAGCGGATGCCGGCATAAACACTGATTTATGCCTTGGAATCCGGTAAATAAGCACGTTTGTGAAGCTACCGAAGAGTAGTGCAAGTAATAAATAAAATCCTTGGATCACAATGATAGATTCAATTTAGCATCAATTTTTATTTTTAAATACACACAAGATGGTAGGATATCTTGAATGGTTACTGTTTCAACTGCAAGACCTCGTATAACTCAACAATATCCTTGTGGGCAATTTGCCATAAATGGTTCTGCCTCTGAACCACAAGCTGAGTCGGTCTTACTTAATGAGCATCCATCATTAGCTGAAGTAAACAACCTTAGCTTTGCACTTTTCAATGAACCGAGACAAAGAAACTTGTTAATTGCAGCTTTAAGAGTTACTCCTAAAAGCTTATACAGAAGTTTTTTAGCTAATCGAGTTGTAGAGGAATCGACTCAAGGAATCGAAACCCTTGAAAAAGATTTAATCGATATCGCCGAAAGTACCCTTGATAAAGATCTGCGCCTTGCTAGTAGATTAGGGGAAGCAACTAAAAACCTGGTAACTTCTTTAAGACAAATCGGATCAAAAATAGAATGCGTTTACCGAGGTCAACTTGAGCTAGGAGAAGGGGATCAGGGTTATATCATTCCAAAAAGTATTCAAGGAAATAGAAATAAATATAGCTATCCTGAGTTTGTGGAGATCAAGGGAGAAGATATCAAAGCCGCTCATACAGTAAAGGATTCTCTAGTCCAAATAGCTGGAGGCTTGTTCCAAGCAAAGGCTTTAGATCATATAAATCCTAGAATTAATCGCGCCATCGCTCAAATCCATGAATTTCTTCAGTTAAGTGAGAAAAACCGACATTAAGCCAATATTTTAGCTTTTCTATAACTTTCAACGTTGAAAAGCACTGTGTTATTACGATATGATTCTACCCCTATGGCAAGATACACAGGCCCCAAAGATAAACTATCCAGAAGATACGGCGAACTACTAAACGGTATGCCGGTATTCGAAGTGGCGAAAAGGCCATACAAATCTGGTCAACACGGACAACGTAAATCAAAGGTTTCCGAGTTTGGTTTGCTATTGAAAGAAAAGCAAAAATTGCGTTTCTCATTTGGCGTTCTTAGCGAAAAACAATTCGTTAAGTATGT
>CAYQSL010000088.1:0-6150 GCA_964420165.1 uncultured Gammaproteobacteria bacterium
TCCAGCAATTGTATGGCGAGTCACAGTATTGTTATGAATAGAGCCTGTTAGTAAGCTTGTAACTAATTTCGCTATTTCTGGCTTGATGACTAAATTTGCCTCTTCTTCTTTTTTAGATTTTTTAGCTTCCTTCTTTTTCAAAGGATCATTTTTAAGTAAGGTTGGCTTAACCCAACGACCATTATTCGCAACGACATTTGCACCAGCAAGTAATTGTAATGGCGTTACTGAGATAGCACCTTGTCCAATACCGGTGGTTGCAGTATCAGAGCTGCCCCAAGAATGATGCTTGCGTAAAATTCCATTCGTTTCACCATCAAGTTCTATACCAGTTTTGGTTCCAAAACCAAATTTTCTAATATAGCTATAGAAAGTTTTAGCGCCCATTTTAAGCGCTAGATGTGAAGCAAAAGGATTACTAGATCTCTCGAAAAGTTCTTGTAGATTCAAAGTGCGACTAGGAGTGCTACCAGCTACATAATCATGATTTTTGATTTTCCATTTATCTACTTGCAAGTAACCGATATCAGTAAATGTATAACTTGGACTAATAGTTCCGGAATCCAAAGCTGAACTAACGGTAATGATTTTGAAAATAGAACCTGGTTGATAAACATCTGTAAGCGCCCAGTTCTTTATAGAGTTATTTTCGTAATCAAAATATTTATTAGGATTGTAATCTGGATAAACTGCCCAAGCTAAAATTTCACCGCTATGAACTTCCATAACAATCACAGTACCTCTTATGGCGTTAGTCTCTATAATCCTTTCCCTGAGAGCTTTTTCAGCAAAAACTTGTAATCTGGAATCAATGCTTAAATATAATCTTGATTCAGGATTCTTTTTCAAATAGTCTGAATATTTAACTTCCAATCCTTGTTTAGCTTGTCCGTATAAATCAACATAGCCAATAATATGCGAAGCCATGTTTTCTTGTGGATAAAATCTTCTACGAATTTTGCGAAGATATAAAACTTTGGATCTCAAAGCTCTAATTTTATTAGCTTGTTCTCTGCTGAGATTATGCGCAAGAATCAAACTGTGATTGCTATATAAAAGACGTTTATTAGTAAAGCCACAGATTCTTTCTAATTCGGCAGCAAGCTTTTTCTTGTCCACTACTTCATCAATAGGATTATATTCTAGAGTATATTTATTTAGATCAAGAGCAAGTACTTTTGAATTACGATCTAGAATCTCACCACGGACTGTATTAATATCTGAGTTGAAATAGCCTTGTCCTTTATATTTATCTCTTTGGAAAACCTGATATTGACTGAGTTTTGCAATAATAAGCAAAAATGCTATTGCAAAGAAAACTTGTATAAGAGTGTATCTGAATTTACTCACTAGTTAGATTACTTCACCAGACTATAAGAACCAAGCCATTTGTAATAAGTAAAATGTTGTTTTGCTTGACGCATAAGTTCATCATATTTTTGATCTTCTTTATGAAGATCAAAATCTACTAGAAACAAATACTCACCAATATTTTTCTTAGCTGGTCTTGATTCGATTCTACTTAAGTTTACATGGTTAACTGCAAACAGTCTAAGTACTTGTTGTAAGCTACCAGGTTCATCTTTAGTTTGGAATAGTATAGTAGTTTTGTTTTTAGCGGCAGGATTATACTCAGCTAAAGCCTTAGATAGAATCCAGAAGCGTGTTTCATTGACGCTGGCATCATTAATACCTTCAGCTAAAATTTCCAAATCATAAATTTCAGCGCAGAGTTTGCTGGCAATAATCACTTCATTCTCTATATTTTCACCAGCATCAAAACGTTGTTTGAGACTTTGTGCTGCATGGCTATTACTAGGGCTTTGCAAAACTTGGGCATTTGGTAGATTTTTACGAATAAACTCTAAACATTGACCAGCAGATTGTTGATGAGTAGTAAGTTTGCTGATTGCACTAAGATTGTTTTTATCTACTTTGCCTTTGATTGCCATTAAGCAGTGGCTAATAGGTAGAATCGTTTCATTGATAATATAAATATCTTCAGTTTTTTTAAGTGCATCTACAGTTTCTGCTACTCCGCCAGCTATTGAATTTTCTACAGGCACTATTGCTTGATCAACTAAGCCACTTGCTAAGTCATGAATGGCATTTGTGATGGTAGAAGCTGGAATAAATTCTGCTTTGCTATCAAAAATGTTTTGAGCTGCAATATTGGTATATGAACCTTTGGGTCCGAGGTAAGAAATTTTCATTATTTCATCTATCTTAACCGTATTTACTAGGGTTTTTGGGATATGTTATCTTTATATCTCGTGCAAGTAGGTCCATATTCAAGAACGTGTTTAAGCCAGGCTGATGAAGCGGGGGCTGGGCCAATTGATAATGATAAAGATTCTCAAAAATCTGAAATAGATCCCATAAAAGATCTAGAAGCTCAAAGAAAACTTATACAAGCAATATTTGGTAAGCAGGCTAAAAAGCAAAGCACAATTAAAGTATTAGACTTTACAAAAATCTTTGAAACAAAAGCTGTTAGTGCCGAATTGCAAGCTTTAGGATTTGATGAAGGTGAAATTGAAGAGATTGTTCCTAATTTAGTTCAACCTGCGCTTAGTCCAAAACTGCTGATTCAAGCAGTAAATCAATTTCTAGACTCTGATGAAGAGATTGATCCTATTGATTTTTGGCTTGAGACTTTAGATACCGATACTGAAAATATTGAGAATCTTATACCAATTTCTAGTTGGGCTTATCTACCAATAATTGTTCACAAATTACCTAAAGAGGAGTGCGAAGTAATTCTCGGAGATTTATTAGATGCAGAATTAATTCCTGATCTAATAAATATGGCAGTTGATGATGAGAATGATGCTCCTGCTCTTCAAAAACTTACCTTACTAAATTTTTATCTAGCAATAAAATTATTTTCTAAGATTAAAGAAGATGTATCTATTACTGAGCCATTGAGAAAAAAAATATTAGATTATTCCTCTGATTTATTGTCTATTAAATTATCTCAATTAACGTCATGGGATAAGACAGAAGAATCTTTAGTCAATTTAGCTGCTCACTTAAAACGAACTGCTACAGATTCAAAATTACAAGAATTAATTACTAATATATTGAAAAACCATATGGCTATAAGAGATCATGCTAACTCAATTAAAGCAAGTACTAAATATTCTGATTCGATGTCTTGGTTTGAAACTAAGCAAGATCTTAATATTGATGAAGAAAATTTATCAACTAAGGCTATAGCGGGCTCAAACTCTGCTGATGAATTATTACAATTCCAAATCCAATTACGGTCATTGCTTGATCCAGTTGGTGATCAAGTTAAGAAAGAGGTTTGGGATAATCCAGTTGATTCTGTATTGAATGCTATTGGTAATAAATCGGAAGCAGTATTTATTACAAGGAGTTTAGCGAGTGATGAATCAGAGAAAGTGCCTTTTAACTTTAAACCTGAGGACACTAATTGCATTAAGATTACAAGGGATATTTTGGCAGGATTTACAACTAAAGGTTTTAAGGACTTTGTTTTTGAATTTAGTTCTTTAGTAAATGATTCAAAAGTCGAAGAACTTCTTGATTCAGCTGAAGGAGAAGGTTATACCAAAAGAGAACAAAATTTTGATAAACACCGTTTAACAACTTTGATTAATAATTTTTTTGCGAATACTTACACATCATTTTCTACTTTTCTTGTAGACAATGGTTATTTTAAAAAGAATAAAGAAATATCATTGGGATTAGCCCAGGTCGTTAGTTTCATTGATGATTTAAAGACATTTCATAAAAAGACTAATTTCAGAATTGTTAATACCCAGTCTGATTTTAATGCAGTTCCACGACCTTCTTCTAAAGCTTTATACATTACTCCATTCCTATCGGGTGAAATTCCTTGGGGGAATACTAATGAAGATACTTTTGTTATAAAGCATGGTGTAGATCCTGGTCATATTGAACCAATTAATACTATAAATGCCAAAACTTCCAGAAGATGTGAATATTTTATGGATTCTGCTCATCATATTCAAACTAAACTTGCTCAAGTTCCTAGTAGAGGTTTTGGAATGTATCAAACTGTTGCTTCTAAAATAAAGGCTTATCCAGAAATCAAATTATTTTTGGAGGAATTCTTGAAAAACCGTGATCCTAGATTGCAAGCCTTGCAAAAGACACATAGTCATTTAATACCTAAGAACAATCTTCCTGATTTTATTCTAACTACAGTAAATTCAGATCACAATGAAACTGATGAATTAGTATCGCAAGATGTGCCGGAAACAATTTTAGTATAAGCTAAGTTCACATCAATTATAATTTTTATATAAGGGTATCAGATTTTGAGACTAGCTTAACTAAGTATAATCATGGTTATATTCTATGGACCTAGTTGCACTCAATTCATTTCTTGAAAAACAATATGACGAACAGTTTTATAAAAATCTGTCTGTAGTTATAGATGAAATCTCTTTTAAATCTAAAGCCCTCGCTTCTAACCTCAAGCAATGTATAGATCGCCTGAGAGATTCTGATAGATATTTAAGAGCCTTTCAGGGTTTGCCTGTAGCTATTAAAGATGCAGATCTTGAGGGTGATGAATTTGAAATATTTCGTAAATATGTAAGATTACTGCGGTCTTGTACAATTATGTGCGGTCAGGAAACCTCAAAAAATTTCAAAGAACTTTTTATTGATTTTTTCTCTGGCACAAGGCTTGAATTAGCAAAACAATTAGGCGATGAAATTAGAAAAAGCAAGTAAACAATATTCATTGAACTATGAAGCTTCAGTAAACTATTTTTCTGAATTAGTTTTATTTGATGCAGGATTCTATAAGAAAAATAAACAGAAACAAACATTACTTATTGGTCTTGATGAGGTAGGTAGGGGATGTATCGCTGGTCCTGTAGCTGCTGCAGCTTATTCCTGCTCTGATTTTTATGCTGGAGCCAAAGATTTACTTCGATTTGTAAAGTTTGGCGAAGAATTACTTGATGAACAGTTATATTCCTTATTACTACTAGATGATAGTAAAAGAGTCCCTCATACTAAGCGTGATCAGTTGTGTGCAGCACTTCTAGATTTACCATCCATGCAAGATGAAACTCATATTTTTCATTCAATTAGTTTTGAACCAGCTTGCAACGTTGATGAAAAAGGCATTGTTGAATGTATCTGGGATGCAATGGTTACAAGTCTTTTAGATGTTTTGCATCAATATCAAAGCTTTTATAATAAAACTCCTAAAGAGATTTTACTTTTGGTTGATGGTAATAAAACTATTTCAAATTTAGTCTCAAGATTAAATGCTTGTGATGCTAACATCCAAGATTTTAAATTCCTTGAAATGGATTTTGACCCACAGCAAGTAAGACTAGAACTAGAGCTTAATCAAAATCAGGCAATAACTATTAAGCAAGTATCTGTAATTAGAGGTGATAGCCAAAGTGCTTCGATCGCTGCTGCAAGTAACCTGGCGAAGAACGCTCGTGATAAGCATATGGAAACTATTTGCCAAAGCAAATACAGCTGGGCAACTAACTCAGGATACGGTACTAGAGAGCATTATAAAGCTATAGAGAAACATGGCTTGAGTGATCAACATAGAAAATCATTTCTAAGTAGTTTAAACCAAGAAGCATTAGTCAGTGAAACGCAACCAGTACGTAGTACGCAAGCTCATAATAAGGCTACTTTGTAGTCTTATTATGGTTTACTAACCAATAAACCGCCGGTATCACATACAAAGTAAGCAATGTAGAAATACAAAGTCCAAAAATAATACAAATACCAAGACTCTGTCTTGATTCAGTTCCAACACCCATGGCAAGAGCAATTGGCAGAGTACCTAAGACGGTACAAATTGCCGTCATCAAAATGGGTCTTAGCCTAAGTTTGGCAGCATCTATTACTACTTGATTTAAAGGCAAACCGCGCTCTTTAAGTATGTTCATAAACTCCACAAGTAGAATTCCATTTTTGGTAGCGATACCAATAAGCATGATCATGCCTATTTGTGAGTAGATATTTAAACTAATATTTGGGAATTGTGGAATCACATAAGGTAACCAAGCATAACTAGGACCAAGAATCCCTACTAAGATTTTGGTTCCAAATGGGAATATTTGAAAAACCCATAAGCCAATCAAAGCTCCAGTTAAAGCTAAAGGTACTGTAACC
>CAYQSL010000089.1:0-6128 GCA_964420165.1 uncultured Gammaproteobacteria bacterium
GTGAAAATTGCTCAGTCGTGAGCGAGGTGAACAGATTCTCAAAATCGCTGCGCAGGTTTAGTAGATGATTTAAATAGTTATTTAGGTAAAGGTACTTTATTCTGGGCCGCAATGGGTGCAAATTCAATCAGTCCTACAGAAAAAACTGCAAAGCAAGAGTTTGATATTTGGCAAGCAAGGCAATTTAAGCGTTCGGGTAGATATACTACAGATTGGAAGGAATTGCCGATAGTAGTCTAGCTAGCAGTGTTGCTTTTAGTAGAGATTCTAGGAAAAATTGAAAAAATCTAAATATGCTGAGCTCTTTATAGGACATATTTTTTTACGTGATATATTCTTAAATTGTGTTTTGTACTGGAAAACACATTGCGAATACTCATAATGAGTGCGAGCTAATCTCAAATGCGCGCCTGTAGCTCAGCGGTAGAGCACTCGGCTTTTAACCGATTGGTCGAAGGTTCAAATCTTTCCAGGCGCACCATTATAAAAAATAAAATACCCTCTCGAAAGAGAGGGTATTTTATTTTTGTAGGTTCTCACGGTGATTTAACTTCCCCAACGATTAAAAAGCCAAGAGTGATCTACAAAAAAGCGAGCGAAGCTCGCAGATAAAAGAATTCACTCGGCGCGCGAGCCGAGAACCGCGTTAGCGGTACTCGGTTTAACCGATTGGTCGAAGGTTTACTGAAGTCATTTAGCTATAATAATTCACTCAAAGATTATGGATGATCTTGAAAAAATGAGAAAGTTTAAAATTACTGCTTCAGTAGTAATTTTTTTTGTTTTGCTAATAATTGGATTGCTTTACTATGCTTTCTCTGAAAAGAAAGCGTCAATTAGCTTTATTCAAGCATATTATGCGGAGAATAAAAAAGAATTAGAATCGATTATAGATAAAGTAAAGCAGGCAAAAGATAGTGAAACTAATCCTGTTCAAGACCAACCTCTAACTCCTTCAGTAGAAAATAACCCTGTTCCAGTACCTACTAAAAATCAAACAGCTCAGCCAAATACTAGCGGAAAAACTACTGATGTCGATTTTGGTCCTTATATGTCTGCTCTGCAACGTAAAATTAAAAGTAATTGGAAGCCACCTCGTTATAGTGAATCCAATCAAATCGTTGCAACTTTTTCTGTTAATTCAAAAGGTCAATTAAGTAATTTAAAACTTTCCAAATCTAGTCCTTTGTTAGATGCTAATACAGCAGCTCTTGCTGCAGTTACTAAAGCCGCTCCTTTCGATCCTCTACCCGCTGGCTCAGATCCAATAGTTGAAATAGAATTTACTTTTGATTATAATGTTTTGAAAAAATCTAAATGGTAGTTAATGACTACCCCGCCAGCGCCTTCTTCCTACTTTCCACTCTCCACTTAGTGATTTGGTTTGCAGCTAAAGTCACTAACAGTACTCCAATTGAGTGCAGAGTTATACCGGCATAAAGTGTCTTCGCGTGAGCATCGCGCGCGTCTTTTTGTAATTCAGGATTATTCTGAGTACGCTCTAATACGTGATGGATCTTCGCTGGATCTGGAGCCCACTTCCCAACATAATGCGGTTCAACAAGAATCCCACGTTCTACTCCATGTTTATCAGCAAGTTTCTTGTCGAAGTAAGAGGCAAGTGTTCCATTGGCTACTCTGTGTCCCAGCCACCATGAAGGTATGAGAGTACAGAATTTAATCGCTCTTTCTATAAATTCATCTGAACCTTGAGTAGTACCGAAAGCTCCAAACCATTTAGGTACTGTGGTGTAACTAAAAAGCAAACCTAATTTAGGAAATAAGCCATGAGTCATATCCAAGCCACTTCGCAAAGTTTTTAGTAAGGGACTTGCGTTAACTCTATTGGCGTCACGTGTAATGTTCATGAATATTGAGTTTAAGAGTGGTGACAAAAATAGCGCGGTCCCGCCAAACATTTTCTGTATTGGGTTTAATTGATCAGCTTGACCTAGTTTCTTACTATCAGCATCACTTAAATATTTTTTGGTACCAGTGAATCTTTCTTCTTTAAGAATATTTTTTCTGAACCATCTTAAAGCTAAGCCAAAGCCACCCCACATCAAACCTTCAAAACAGCTTTGACCTATAATGGTGGCTTCTTTAAGTTTATTGAAACGTTTCACTGCGTCTTCCGAATAACTTAAATTAGAAATGAACCCTTCTAATTCATTTGCTTGCTTGGAGTATTTTTGCTCTTTCTTGAAATTTTTTATCTCGCCATAGAGTTTTCCTACTCTATTTAGATCCTGTGGTTCTTCTGCAAGTATCCTTTGTAAACCTTTCTGGAAGCTAGTTCTATCTGTAAGTTCTTCTCGATAGAATCTGGAAATTTTATCAAAGTGAGGTTTCTCCTCTGCATTTAAACAAAAATTACTGGCTACATTAGCGACTCCCTTGGTAAGCAGTGGAGCTAAAATTAAAGATAGAGTACTCCAAGAAGCCTCAAGGCAAGCTTCCATAAAACTTTTCCAATTGCGAGTTGCTCCAGCGATGATTACTGGAATATCAAATGCTGTTAAGTCGAGAACTAAACGAGTAATCGATTCGCGTGAATCTATAATGCCGGCATATTTTTTTGCAATATCCCAAAAGCCTGTCCTAAAAGTCCCATCTGCGTTGTTACGCTCCGTCATCCTTGTCATTCTCAACCCAAAGGGTTGGGAACCTGAAAGGGCTGGGGACCCAGAAACTACTGAAGTCTTTTTGTTAGACTGGATCCCCGAATCACTGCGTGATCCGAGGATGACGCCAGCGGCATTATTATTTATGCTTAAAGTTGCGCTTGACATTTAGCGAAATTCCTTCAAATCCTTTCTAGTAAAACATTTAAGTAGCTAATCTTAACAAATTGAATTGACGCATTTGCCTTGGTGTTATGCTTTTTATGTGGGCACGAATATTCAAGAGGTTTTCAGCAATTTACTCTGGTCTAAAACCAAGAGTTTTGGTTTGCCGCCAGGCACGCTTGCAGAAGTTAATACCAGTCCTAATGCTGTTCTTAGTGTCATAAAATATAACTCTTTCAACTACTCTAAACACGAACTTCCCGATTTAGATTTACTTAGGCATGAGATTCCTAATATCAACCCAAATTCAGTAATGTGGCTAGATTTGGATACTGTACATGATGCAGTGGCAGTTAAAAAACTCGGTGAACTCTTTAATATCCACCCTTTGGTACTCGAAGACATTTCTAATGTTCATCAGCGTCCTAAGCTTGAAGACATGGATGATTACATATATTTGGTAGTGAGTATGATTTATTTGGATCATCAAACCAATGAAATTGTCAAAGAACAAATCAGTTTTATTTTAGGTGAAGGTCTCTTGATTTCGTTTCAAGAAAAACCCGGTGATGTTTTTAATATTGTTAGAAAACGCTTGGAGACTGCAAAGGGACGTCTAAGGAAAATGTCTGCTGATTATTTACTCTATTCTTTACTGGATGTGATCCTTGATAACTATTTTATAGTTCTTAATTACATTAATGAGCAAGTGAATAAATTGAGTATTGGTATTGATCAAGTTCAAAGTAATGAAAAAATTTCTGAAGTTCAAAATCTCAAACAACAACTATTGAATATAACCAGGTACATCACTCCAATTAAAGAATTGACTTGGAGTTTATTGAAAATAGAATCAGATCTAATTCATGAGTCAACTGAATTTTATTTCAAAGATTTGAATGACCATATACTCCAGATTGATGACTCCGTCGATGTTCTACGTGATTCTTTGACAGGTTTATTGCAGTATGCAAATTCAATAATCAGTAATAAATTAAATGAAATTATGAAAGTGCTTACCGTGGTTTCGACAATTTTTATTCCGTTGAATTTTATTGCCAGTATTTATGGAATGAATTTTGCAGAGATGCCAGAACTAAATTATCAATATGGCTACTTTATAATAATGAGCATAATGACTACTTTAGGTGTAGGAATGCTGACTTATTTCAAGGTCAAAAAGTGGATATAAGGGATCTTCCTATTTCGTATTAAATTTTAACTGAAATGGTTTCAACTCAAATCATTTGTGGTACAATTAGTAACATAGGTTTGGAGCGGTGCCCCGGAGGGTTATGCATCAAATCTATATAAAGGAAATGAGTGGAATAGCACTTTGGAGCCCGCGACAGAAGTTAAGGGAACTACGGAGCTAATCTGTAGAACTTCAGGACCTTTCTCTTATGTAACTGGACTGGCGGCTGTGACGTCAGTCCAGGGAATAGGGGAAATTAATTAGAGCCTTACGAACCGACCTAAAATCGAACAAACAACTTATGAAAAGAACTGAACACGACATTCTGAAAAAAAGACCAATTGAGTTTATTAAGCTGGAGTTTATTTTCTTGATTGTTCTAGTTTTATTTACTGCAGGATCAATTAAAGCCCATACCGATACTTTCCAAGATACGGAAGCTGGTGAATATCGTAATACACACGATGATATAACCACTGTAGGGGCTAAGGAAAAAATTCCCAGCTTGGAACAAGCTGATCAAAACAGAAAAAACAATTTAGAAAAGAAAACTGAGCCAACTCAGACTGTGAACCCTAATTATATTGACAAGGATGAGAATAAAAAGTAACAACAAGGTTTCCATGCTTTGTTAAATCTTTCTCAAATTTACTGCGCACCTTAAGCAAAAGCCTTAGCTCATAAGGCTTTTGCTTTTTTATGTCAGAAATTCAGATCTTCACAAAAGAATGATTGCTGCTAGAATTCTTTGCATGGCTGTAACTTCGCTTCAAAGTTCTCGACCAACAGATTTAACAACAAACAGAATAGGTTTACTAAGACCTGTTGCTCGTCAAACACTTCAAGCAAGAGATCCTATTCTTCCATCAGCTTCAAGTATTCATGCTCCTGAGCAATCAAGTTTTATTAGAGATCGTAATGCAGTTAAAGGTTTTGTAGACCAAGCTAAGCAATTAGCTCTGAAAGGTAATTTAAATTTTGCTGCAATTATGGAATTAGCTCCACAACTAGCATCAGCATTTGATCCTAAGGCTATCCATGGTTTTACTCGTACAATTAAAGCTTCTCTAAGCCCAGAGAAATATACTGAATTTAGAAATTTATACAAAGCTTTAAGCAGTGATTTAAGAGCTTTAGTTGCTGGTAAATTAGAAAATAGAGAAGCGTTAGCAAACAACGCAACAGCAATGGTTAGCTTATTAAATCAGACCCCAAGAGTTAAAGCAGCGATTGTTAGTTACTTAACAGACCTTTATACAACTGTAGGTATGGATAGAAGCCAAGCGAGGAATATAATCTCTAAATTAGGCTTTGGCGACCAAGTTCTTAGTTCTGCTTCTGTTAAAAATGGACTTCAAGTTTTTGATACATTCGCTGGTAAAAAAGCTCATTTGAATTAATAAACAGTTCAATAATTGTTAAAAGTTTTTATTTTTGTTCTATTCCCTAAGGATTTCTTGCTAGAATTCCCCAAAGTGGATGGCTTAAGTCCTTAAAAAAAGCCGTCTAATTACAAAAATGCAGTCTCAAATAGAAAATCAAGAAAACAAGAAAAATGGCTTTATGCAATGGCTGACTGAAGACGATTCACCAGAAATTGGTATCGCTACTAAAGAGCCCCTTAAAGATTACATTCAAGGTGTTAAGACTGAATTTAAAAAGATTTCTTGGCCTAGTAAAGAACAGGCATTTAGCGAGCTACTAACAGTAATTGTTATAGTGGCTTTGATTACAGTATTAGTATTTATTCTTGATATTGGGATTGATAAAGTTATAAACACATTCAGAGGTTAATTTTTACAAATGGGAATTCTAAAAACGAAAACAGGTAGCAGAGGTTGGTATGTAGTACAAACTGCAAGCGGACACGAAAACAAAGTTAAAGGTCATATCGAGAAGCGTATCGAGACTATGGCTGTGCAAGACAAGATCTTTGCAGTAGTAATTCCTGAAAGAACTGTTGTTAAAGTTAAAGGTGGCAAAAGACAAGAGAAGAAAGAAAAAGAATATCCTGGATATGTTCTTGTCGATATGGTTTTAGATGAAATGTCTTGGACTACTGTGCGTGAAGCGCCAGGAGTTCTTGGTTTCGTGGGTGATAAGAATCGTCCTACAACTTTAAGCGAAGCAGAAGTAAGAAGAAT
>CAYQSL010000090.1:0-6096 GCA_964420165.1 uncultured Gammaproteobacteria bacterium
TCCGTTCCAAAGGAATTAGTTTCTTTATTGCAATTACCAGATTTTGGAGATGAGGATAGGCCTAATACTAGCTTTAGCTCAGTATTAATACATTGGACTTTATTGTACTCAATTGAACAATTCCAAAAATCTACTAAATCTCTAGACAGCCTTCAGGAAATTCTAGAAACTAATTTTTACTCTTTATTGAAGTTAAAACAATCAATAAAACCTAACTCAGATATAAAGCCGAAGATGGATTTAGTGATGAAAAAAGTAGCTTTAAAAGAAATTGAAAATTTCACAGAAGCTAGTGCTGATCTGAATCTCGCTCAATATTTAGCAGATAAACCTGATTTACTTAATTTTATTCGAAATTATAGAATGGAATTAGTGATAGGTAAATTAAATGAAATTAGAAATGATTTACTGCATGAAGAAGAGCCTGATGCAGAAGATTCAAGAACAGCTTCTGCTAGTAGTGCATTACGAAGTTCTGATTTGTCAAAAAGAGAATTATTGAAAGACGAAGATCTAAAGAACTTATTACCAATAATTTATTCTTTAATTACCTTCTCTTCAAAAGATAAAGCTGAGCTTGATCAAGCTTATGCTGATTCTTTTGATGAAAGAAAAGTTGAAGAAGGAAAAACTAAATTGCAACTTGCAACAATAAGATTAGATAACTTTATAAATGGTTTAACTTATCAGGGGACTTTAAGTCATGAGCTCCCGATGGTTTTAGCTGATTTGATGCATGATTATGTTTTATTAGATGCTCAACATCAAATTGAAGCTGAAAATAAATTGAGAGTTTTAATTGGAAAATATTTATTGAAAAATAATGGTAACTAGCTCGACTATTCAATCAAATCCCCTCAGAATTTGGCTTGGAAATATAACTAAGCAAGAAAAAGCATTTGAATTAAGAACGAAAAGACTTCAAAAAGAAATTATTGCAATGCATGCAAGTCTTGCCCAAATTACTCAAAGTCCTGAATTGAAACCAGAGCTAAAAAATACATATAACTTGGTTGATTTACCTGAAGATTTAAATTCAAAAGTTAAATCTCATGCTGAGCAATTATCAAAATTTATTTCTGATTTTATTCAACAAAGTTACACTAATGCAAATAAAGAATTTAGAATCTCTCTAATGAAAAGAGCGAATGAATTATTAAAGCTCATATTTGAATTTAATATCTCAAAATATGAATCTTTAAATGATTTTTTAGTGGAAGAGTTTCCAGAATTGCATGAATCTCAAGATATTTTAGGTCTACAACCATTTATTATAAAAGCTGCGGTTGAAAAACTTCCTGACTCAATTACGAAATTGAATGCTGGAACTAAGTCGAAGCTTATTAATTTTGCAGAAGAAATGCATATTTTACTTTTTGGTTCCCGTTTAGATCCTTCTACGATTAGTTCAGTGTTTTCTAAAAGTTTTAGTAAGTCGTATAATTTCTGGATTAATCAGCTTGAGAAATTTTTTGAATCAGATGGCAAAGTTATACCTGAATCTTTAAAAACTGAATTAGGTCCGTCTTTTGGAGAGTGGAATGGCTTTTTAATTGTTGCAACTTTAATGAATGCTTTGAAATTAAATAAAAATGACCCAGAGAAATATCCTCTTAAACTTAGTCTGGAAAAGAAATTTAATTTATTAAGTAATTTACAAATATTGGTAGGAGACGGGGAAGCTGACAATTCAATTATTCAATCGGTTATTGATGATTTTAATAGTGAAGAATTTGACTCAGAAGCTTTTGAACCTGAAATTGAAATTTCTGAATATGTAAACAGGCTCTATCCTGGACTGGAAGAGACTTTTAACGTCTTTAGACTCCATCTCATACAAACAGAAATAAGTAAATTATGTAGCTCTTTGGTTCGTAAGCCAAATTCAGATACTTTGGAATTAACTAATGATTGGGAATCCTCTTCTTCTAATTTATCTGAAGAAGAATTGCTTAAAGAAGTTCTACCAAGAATATATACTCTTATTACTAAACAAAGAATGAGATCTGAAGACGCTGCTAGAAATGTAGATGAATTTTTCCAAGTTAAACCAAGCAAAGATCGACTGTTGGAAAATCGCCTAGAGGCTTTTTTGAAATGCGACAAAGTGTTTTTGAACGACCTTACTCTTTTGATTATGAAGGATTTGCCTCAACTAATTACTAAGCTTACCTACGAATCTATTATTCATGAAGGACTTGAAATTAAAGGTTTTGAAATGGATCGTTTAGTAGAGTTTATAAATCGTTTGGATAATCTCAAATATGACTTGCAGCCAAGTATGCCACAAGCATAGCTCCCAATCCTACACCTTCTTTAACATGACCTTCTTGATATCGTTCTAGAATTTTAATTAACGATAGTTCTTGATTTAAATTTTCTCGACTTAGTTCTTTAACTTCAGCACTAAGTTCTTGATTAGCTATAACTAACTCTATATCAGGGACTTGAAGCGGAGTTCCAGGAGAGAGTATATTTACTAACTGGGTGAAATTTGCGCTCTTGTCATTTACTACCCAGGGAGTAGTTGCAATAGTGATTAACTCATTAATATTAGAGAATTCGTTTTTGAGTTTGGCATCAATTAAAGTTTTAATTGCAAGCATTTGGGTGCCACCTGCAAGGGTAAGAGAAAGCTTTTGCTGTAGAGCTTTTGCAGCCATTCCTGTGATAAAAGGCTGTAGAGCATCACCCAGCGCAGCGCTAGCAACTAATGGTTCTGTTTTTACTTGCAAGGAAAAATCTTTCTTCTTGGATAAAATTCGCTTAAGCCCTTTGTTAACTAAATCTTTTTTGAGATCATGGTTACCCCCAGGAAAACTGCTGGAGATCATATTGAAACACTCATAGCCAAGCCCTGTGATCAAGCCTAGTGCAGTGGTGGTGCCTCCCACTAAGCATTCTGCGATAACTAATTGATGTTGTTTGGGATCAAAGCCATAGTTAGAAATTTCATTAATGAAACTTTGACCTTGCTGGTATAAGTTTTGGGCTTGTTCTAAATTAAATGCATTTTCTTCTGAGATATCGCCACTGGGACTTTCTCGCACACTAATATAATCACAGTTAGGCTTTTCATGCGCACCGAGGTCTATAATTAATATTTCTGCATCTAGTAAATTGAGACAAGCTTTAGTGATTAATGCTGGACTGACTATGCCGTGGGGGGAGATGGGAAGACAAGCGCCGTCATTGCGAGCCGCGTAGCGGCGTGGCAATCCATTTGCTGTTGAATCCGTGGTTGAGTGGATTGCTTCGTCGCTAACGCTCCTCGCAATGACAAACTCCGCATCAAGCTTTGCTGTATATCTCAAAGCTTGATGTGACTCTCCGGCAGCGGAGATACCAGGATATTTAATAAGTTCAGTACCAGAAATAAGTAAAAGGAAAAAAGGTTTTTTCATCGAGTTTAAATTACATCAAGCTCTTTGTCTTTTTCTTTATCTTTATTCTTGTCGTTTTCTTTTTTCTTTTTGTCGTACTCTTCGTCTAGTTTAGCGATCTTTTCTTTCACTTCTGATGGAAGAGGTTTCGCTTCCTTAAGTTTAGCCTTAAGAACTTCAACTGCTTTCATAAGCTGTTTGTCTTGAGCATCTTCAGGAGTTCTTGTGCCGTATTTTACATTTGGATCAAAGAACCAAGGTCCTCTAGAAAGGTCATAATCAGTCTTTTCTAGGTCAACTTTGTAATCAGGCTCTATACCTTTCTTGTTGATATCCGTTTTGTTTGGAGTGAGATATTTAGCAATAGTCACATTGATACCGCTACCATCTCCTAGTTTATTTATCGCTTGCACTAAACCTTTACCAAAAGTTTTGCTGCCTACTATATCAGCTCTGCCATTGTCTCTTAGAGCACCACTGAAAATTTCACTGGCACTAGCACTATTGCTGTTTACTAAAAGCACTAATGGTTTATCAGTTGATGAAATATTACGTGAGTTAAATGAGCTTACATAACCATTCCTACTTACAGTACTAACAATGACGCCTTCATTTAAAAACATGTCAGAGATTACCATTGCGTTATTCAATAATCCACCTGGATTGTTTCGTAAATCAATAATATAGCCTTGAGATTTTTTATCAAGAGCATCCATCGCATTTAAAAGTTCTTCAACTGTATCTTTGGAAATAAAAGTACTAAGCCTGATATAACCAAGATCATCAAAAATAACTTTTGCTTGCCCGTCGGGAATGGCTTTTATGGGAATCACCGCTCTAGTGATAGTTTTTTTGAATTTTTCTTTTTCACGTTTAACTTCTAAGGTAACTTGAGTGCCAACTGGACCTCTGATCATCTTTGCAGCTTCTTCAATTGAAAGACCTGAAGTGTTTTTATTGTCGATTTCTAGAATTAAGTCATTAGGTCTTAAGTCCGCAAGTGCTCCAGGAGTACCTTCTATAGGCGCAATAATAATTACTTGTCCAGATTTGTCTAAGCCGATTTGAATACCTACACCGGTTAATTCTGCTTCAATCGATTCCTTCTCTTCTTCAAAAGCCTTGCGGTCAAGAAATCTAGTGTATCTATCGCCAAGTGAAGTTACCATGGTCTCAATTGCTTTATATGCATCGTCTCTAGTAATTAGATATTCATCGTAACGATGACGCCATATATTCCAATCTTGGTGATTGTAAGTTTGATCTACATAGTCAGCTTTAAGAATTTTCCAAACGCGATCATAAAGTTTTTTTGGTGGTACTTCGGGGTATTTTTTTTCCTCTTCTATTTTTTTGGAAATAACACCAATTGCCGAAACTGAGTTTAGAGTGCTTAAGGCAACTACAAGTAGAAGTATATTTTTGAGTTTGAAATTCATTGTTAATTGGAGCTCTATACTAGTTTATATGTAAGTTGCGCCTTCTTCAACTGCACGCAGGAATTTAAAAGAAGATTTGACATCACTTTGCATCCAAGCAGACTGCATGGCATGAGCAACTGTCTCAGCTTTTTCTTGAGAATCAACTACTGCAATTAAGGCAGATCCTGCGCCTGAGAGCATTGTGCCCACGGCACCCGCTTCAACCCCTGTATCAAGTACATATTGCATTCCTGGTACTAATTGTGCCCGGTAATGTTGATGTAATCTGTCTTTAAAACATTTTTTGAGTACTTGAGTATTTTGTGTTGCAAGTGCCGCTATTAGTAAACTACTATAGCCAACATTGAATACTGCATCTTGGAATTCCACTTTGGAAGGTAATACAGCACGGGCCTTGGCAGTTGGTACTTTAAAATCTGGAGTTACTACTACAAAAAATAAATTTTGGTCCCATTTCAGTTTTATAAAATTCAACTCTTGATCTGCATAGACACAGACAATCAAGCCACCAAGAATAGCAGGGCTGATGTTGTCAGGATGCCCATCCAATAGCGTGCCCATTTTTAAAATCTTAGATTGGTCGTAAGGATAGTCTAGGAGGCGGTTTGCCGCCATAAGTCCCGCAACGATTGCGGTACTACTAGAGCCAAAGCCCCCAGTAGTAGGGATTCCAGCCTCGAAATGTATTTTTATTGTTGGAGTATTTTTGCCCTCTTTCTTGAAAACATGATCAAAAGCTCTATAGACCAAGTTATCCTTGCTGTAGGGGATTTCACTCTCTGGGAGATTTGAACTGTAGATGAGCTTATTTGCTGAGTCATCAGTTGCTTCAAAAGTATATTGGTTATAAAGATCTAAGGTCAAACCTATCGTATCAAAGCCAGGACCAAGGTTTGAGGTGCTTGCTGGGACTTTTACTGTAAATTTATTCATTAGGTGTTTCGCTTAATAAGCTCATTTTACAATGTATTTTTCAAAATACATTATTATTACTGTGATATTTTTTTGATCCTCTTGGGAAAGATTATTTAAGGGAATCCCTCCTTATGCCTGACTCAGAATTAGAAGACTTAACTCAAGTATTGGTTTTAGCGTTTCAAGCTTTGCAAAAAGCTAATGAATTACCAGTTTATTTATCTGCAAAAGCTAGAGAAATTAATGCATCTAATATTCATAAATTAATGGAGGAAAAAGCTAAAGATGGTGCTGCTTTAATGCAATTAATGCATGCAAGTTTGAGAGCAAAAGTTTGTTCTGATGCTGATTTAAAA
>CAYQSL010000091.1:0-6061 GCA_964420165.1 uncultured Gammaproteobacteria bacterium
TTACCATAAGTCAACTCCGCTCCCTCTCTTCTCGCAAGCCTTGCATCTGGGAGCTTTCCAAGCCGGCTAATTTTAGGTATTAATTAGTTGCCCAGCCGCTTCTAAATAGTTCTCTACAGTAATGTGCGGGATTGAATAAAGTGTAGCAGGTTCACTAAAATTAGTAATGTTGTTCTTCACACAAATTAACCGAATGTGTTTTTGGTAGGCTTCGATCATCGGTGTGCCATTGCAAGCATCGAAGGGTACTACTAGATTCTTTAAGTCGGTAACCGCAATATCTTTAAGGTCCGGATATAGATTGAGCTTGCGAGGATCTGTATAGTAATTATCAAAGAGTTTATAAGAGTCTGGTAAAGGAATAATTTGTGGTGAATGTTGTAGAGCTTTAAACACAGATGGTAGAAGGCTGTAACCAATTCTTTTATGAGGTGCTAAAGCTTCATTGTTTTCATGAATTAAGTTCTTTAGTAGAGGCGCAAAGCCACAGGGTTTTAAAAAGATACGAGACACTAGGGAGGAGATCTTAGCTTCGATTTGTTCTAAGGGATTGTAATCTTGGTTGGGAGTTTTTTTGCGAGACTGCTCCGTGAGATCTTCATCCAGGCAACTAACAATGGCAAGTGCAGTGGCTTTATTGTTGATAGCTTTTTGGCAAGCATCTAAAAGGCTGTAAGGATCAGAGATTGAAAGTAACTCTTCAGTCTTTAAGGCTTTATCTGTGAAAAATATTTCTTCAATAATATCTAAGCCATAAAATGAACGTGCCGCATTGATGGCATTCTTTGTGGCAATGATTTGCTCTTCACTTGCGCCGCTGTCACAAACTACTGCAATGCGATGCTTGATATTAGGTCTCAGAACTATTTGTTCTGCAAAAAATCTATCCATCATGAAGCCTTCTAAGACCAAAACATTCTCGGGAATATCTGAAAAAATTCCTGCACAAACAGCATATTGATTAGTGATTAAGTATTTTGAAGTTTTGGCGAGTAATTTAACAATTGCAGTAGCATCACCATAATTACCACCGTATTTGGCTTCTGTGGCACATGGGATTATAAGAGCATTGCTTTGTTGGGTAATTACAGTCATTAACAATGATTATTCTAGATGATTTCTTCAGTTAAATTTTGAGTTTTTAGTTAGAATCTTTTCTGTGAATATAACAGGCTTGGGTTATGGATACTTATCAGGTTTTACCAATTATATTTCAGGAGCGGTTTCTAGTTTAGCGAAGTCTGCGACTGGTTTATTTACTGGTTCAGTTGCTAAAACTTCAGAGGCTGATATTGTGGCTCTGCATGATGACGATAAACCACGTGAGAAGTGTGGGGTCTTTGCTTATTTTTCTAAGGATCATAAAACTGATCTTGGTAATCAACTTTATAAAGGTTTGATAGGTATTCAGCATCGAGGGCAAGATTCTTGTGGTATGTCTTTTAATAAAGAAGAAAATGGTGTGGAAACCCATAATGGTAAAGGCTTAGTTAATGAAGTTTTTAATAAAGACAATCTGGGAAAATTTGCTGGTAATTTTGGTATTGCTCATACCTTGTATTCGACTACTGGTGTAACTTTTCAGCCAATTACTGTTGGAGATGGAGATCATAAAATTTCTCTTGCTCATAATGGTAATTTATCTAATTTGAAATCTTTGAAAAGTTTTCTAAGTGAGAAGAAAATTTCTTGTGATCCTCAAAGTAGTGATTCGGAGATGATGGCTAAGGCAATTCAATATTTTGTGAAGAAGGAAAGTAAAACTCTGGAAGATGCTGTTCATGCAGCGGCTAAGTTTTTTATTGGTAGTTATTCCTTGCTAGTAATGGATAAGGATAAGATAGTTGCTCTTAGAGACCCATTTGCAAATCGCCCTTTCTCTTTAGCTAAAGTGCCAAGCAACTCTGTTTCGCAACCTGATTTTATTCTTTGTTCTGAGACATCTGCGCTAAATTCGTTCCATGCAGAGTTTATTCGAGATATTGCTCCAGGAGAACTTTTGGTGATTGATAAAAATACTACAGAAGAATCATTGAAACAAAAACCAAAGATTATTTTTGAAAAAATTAGAGATGGTCTTTGTCCTCTTGAATATATTTATTTAATGAAGCCGAATAGTTCAGTGCAATACAGTAGTGGTCAAAAATCTATTAGTGAGATTCGTCGTGAATTTGGTAAAAACGCTGCAAAAATATTCAGAGAAAGGTTCCCTAATAAAGATATAGACTATGTTCTACCCGTACCTCAAAGTGGTGTCCCTGCAGCAACAGGTTTTGCGCAGGAATTAAAAGTCCCTATTAATCCAGCATTAATAAAAAATTTCCATCGTCGTACTTTCCTTGATAATGGCGATGCTGTTGAAAATAAATTTTCGGTAGTGCCAGATGCTATCAAAGATAAAAAAGTTGTCTTAGTGGATGATTCAGTGATTCGTGGCAAAACAATGAAAGGTATAATTCATCTGCTAAAAGCAACTAAACCAAAAGAGATTCATGTGGTTAGTGCCTCTCCACAAGTGCATTACCCTAATCGCTATGGTGTTAATATCGCAAGTACAGCAGAACTAATTGCTCCTAAGTTTGATGGAGACTTGAAGAAAATTGCTAAAGAATTGGATGTTGATTCTATAACTTATTTAGATTTAGAACGATTCAAGAAAGCTCTTGGAGAGAAAGAAACAGTTGATAAATCAATTTTCTCTGGTAAGTATAAATTGAAAGAATATGCAAAAACTTATATTGCTCCTAATTCGGTAGCTTAAATAATTTTTCATGCGATTTACGTGCTTGCACTTAGTTTGAAAAAGATTTGAACTAAGGAAATAAAAGATATTTTCAAATTAAAATTTTCTTAGTCGATTCTTTGCTTGAAGATTGATATAACAAAGTTGTTAGGGGGCAATATAAATGGACATGGCATACGATAGCTTAAATTTTGCAAGAAAATTAAAAAGACTTGGTGTTCCTGAAAAGCAAGCTGAAGCCCATGCACAAGTATTAGCAGAGTTTAAAGAAAGTCATTTAGCCGCTAAAACTGATGTTGAATTAATTAGATCAGATGTGAAGAATTCAGAAACATCGATCAGATCTGATATGAAAACGCTGGAAGCTTCAATTAGGTCTGATATTCAATCTGATATGAAAGATATGAAATATAGCTTAATGATAGAAATTAATGATAAATTTCATGACTCAAAAATGTTTACTGGGATAATGATGTCCACAGCAATAACAATTCTCTTCTTAGCTCTGAAATTCTTTGATTGACTTACAAAAACAAAGCTGGATTAATATACTTCTTGTCTTTAGTGTTAGCAAGTAAATATCCTGCAGCTTCTATATAGTTATGTACTTCTTTGTGAGGAATACCAAACATAGTCGCGGGCTCATCTAAATTAGTAGTGTTGTTTTTTACGCAGAGTAATTCTATTTCATGTTTCCAGGCTTCAATCATGGGCACACCATTGCAGCAATCTATAGGCACTACAAGATTTGCAACTTGAGAAATTACAATGTCATCGGCTTTCTGTCTTAGACCTAATTCCCGTGAATCAGTGTAATCAGAACTAAGGATTTTATGCGCGGCTTCCATGGGAATGATTTGAGGTGAATTCTGTAAGGTTTTAAGTACAGAAGCCAAGAAACAACTACTTAGATACTCTGCCGCAACTTTTGGCGCAACTAAAGAACCTGCCCGCAAAGTCCCATCTGCTGCGTTACGCTCGTCCCTCAGTCGCTCATTGACAAGTAAGTCAACTCCGCTTCCTCGGGCGCTCGCAAGCCTTGCATCTGGGAGCTTTTCAGGCAGGTTCTCCATGAAAGATCTAGAGCTCTTGCTTACTCCTCTAATAATCGGCGCATGCGCGCAAGGTATAAGCATCATCTGCGCTACTAGATGTGAAATCTTAGCTTCAATTAAACCTATTGGATCATAGCCATTAGAGGCAGCGTAGTTTTTAGTAGTCTCGGCATTTGGATCTTCATCGAGTACTGCAAGTACAGCAAGTGCTGTTGCGCCAGCAAGTTTTGCTCGGGTGCAAGCTTCAAGTAAAGTGTCAGGGTTTTTAATCTGCACTAAGTTGTTGGCTTCAATTGCCTCATTAGTGTAAAAAACTTCTTGAATAATATCTAATCCGTACACTTCAGAAGCTGCTTCTATGCAGGTTTCAGTGAGTTTGCGCTCTTCTTCATTTGCTGCGTTATCTACAATGACAGCAATTTTATGTTTTACATTCAGTCTTAAAGCAACTTGCCCAGCAAAGAATCTATCGAGAAAAAATCCTTCTACTACTGCAACGTTCTGGGGAGTGTCTGTAAACATTGCACCATTAACTACATTAGGGTGAGTGATTAATAAATCAGAGACCTTGGCAAGTAGTTTGCATGCAGGATTTGCATCACCAGCAAAGCCACCAATACTAGCTCCAAGTCCGGTTGGAACTATCATGCAATTTATGTTTCTGTAATCAGCCATGAATGCTTACTTGAATAAACCAGTCTCTTTGATTTTGAAAGTGTCTACAAGCATGAAAAGTAAAGTCTTAGTTATGAAAAGTGAACTAAATAAACTTACGCCGATACCAATTAATAGAGTTATTGCAAAGCCTTTTACTATGCCTGTTCCAAACATAATTAGAATCAAGCAAACAATACTTGTGTTCATATTTGAATCGAAGATACTAGAATAAGCTTTCTCAAAACCTTCATGAACGCCAATAAGTATAGATTTACCTTCATTCATTTCTTCTCTCGCCCTTTCGAAAATTAAAATGTTTGCATCAACTGCCATGCCAATACTAAGAATGAATCCAGTTAGTCCAGCTAAGGTTAGAGTCACCATTTCTTGGAAAGCATAGAAAGAAACTAGAACATAGATACTAAGTGCAATTGCAGAAACAATCCCAGGTAAACGGTAAACCAAAATCATAAAGAATATAACTAAAAGGAAACCAATTGCACCAGCTCTTACGCTCTTATTGATTGAATCTTGTCCAAGAGTTGCACCAATAGATCTTTCTTGAAGAATTTTAACAGGCACTGGAAGCGCACCAGCATTAAGTTGTACCGCAAGATCTTGCGCAGCATCTGCGGTAAAGTCACCAGAGATTTGTCCAGATCCACCAGTAATAGCAGTTCTAACTACAGGTGAAGAAAGAATATTGCCATCAAGGAAAATACCAAGAGGTTTCTCAATTAATCTTGCAGTTAAGTCACCAAACTTTTGTGCGGCATTAGGTTGTAATTCAAAGTTGATTACCCACATAGTTCCTCCGTCAGTACTGGCTTGAGCATGTTTTAGGTCAGCACCAGTAATCCCAGTCTCTATCCAGGTTTTACTTGCTTCATCATATTCTTTGAATTCAAGATGAGCAGTAGCTAGTAATCTTCTTTTTACTGTTTGGGGATCAACGCCAGGTACTTCAACAACGATACGATTTTTACCTACTTGTTGTACTACTGCTTCAGCAGTTCCAGAAGCGTTTACTCTATTTTCAAATACTTTTACAAGTCCTCTCATTACATCTTGGGTAATTTCAGGCACTTGCGCAGTGGTCTGAGCTTCAAACTCTAATTGTGAGCCACCGATTAAATCTAAACCAAGTTTTAGGTGAGTAAAAATTGCTTTATTGCCGACAGTAAGAATTTTTTGTTCTTTTAAACGGTTGTAACTAAGGTCAGTTACATTTCTTACATAAAAAATATTCAATATTGCGTAAATAGTTACTGCAATTATCGTCAAAATTTTCCAATTCTCTTTAGCCCAATTCATAGTTTCAACTCGATTTAGTTCATCAAGAATTCTAACCTATTACGAAATCCTAGAGAAATTCAGCGCTAAAAACTTTATAAAAGCCTGAAAATTTGGCTAAAGCGGTCTCGTAATATGCATTTGCATACTTCTTGTCATCCAAAAAGCCCAAGATCGCAGAGCCTGAGCCGCTCATAAGGACTTTTTTATAGCCAATATCTAGTAGAGCCTGCTTAATCTCTTGTAATTGTGGATAAATTGGAAAAATTACTTCTTCAAATCTATTGAAATAGCCGAGTTTGGCTTTTTTGAA
>CAYQSL010000092.1:0-6034 GCA_964420165.1 uncultured Gammaproteobacteria bacterium
AAGAGCTTCAACTCCTGGCATAACTTCTACGAAAATACCAAACTCAGCTTGAGTTACTACTTTCGCTTTTGTTTTGTACCCGGCTTGAAGTTCTGTAGGTAGAACCGTCCAAGGATCTGGATTAGCTTGTTTCACACTAAGAGCTATTCTTTTTTGCTCAGCTTCTATTTTGAAAACTTTAGCTTTGATTTTTTCGCCTACTTTTACTACATCAGCAGGTCTTCTAAATCTTCTCCAAGAAAGTTCTGATGAAGGGATTAGAGCATCGAAACCGCCGATGTCGACAAAGACACCGAAGTCAGCGATTCTTACAACTTCACATTCAATCTCTGAGCCTAAAGCAATAGAATTAATTAGTTCTGCAGCTTTAATTTCTTTTAACTCATCGCAAATTACTTTATTGTTGACGATGATTTTGTTTTTACTTTCATCGAGTTCATGAATTCTGCCCATGATACTGTAGCCAACCCATTTTTCTTTATCAATGTTCTTTAATCCTTCTTGCTTAGGATCTATGTATGCAAATGGAATGAAACCAATTAAATCAGCAAGTTTGATTCTTACTTCAACTCCACTTTTAATAACTTTAGTAATAGTTAGTTCTAGGTTTTGACCTTTAAGAGCTTCGAGTGTTTGCCATTTTTGTTTTTGCTCTATCTCTTTTATAGAAACTTTGTAAACACCTTCTTGATTTCTATCTTCAGAAACTAAGAGGATATCAATTTGCTCACCTGCAGAAAAATCATTGATTGATTTAGAACCAAGTTCTTGAATAGTGAGAAACCCTTCAAAGCATTTGTTAATGTCTAAATAAAGACCTCTAGAATTTTTTGCAAGAATAGTGCCTTTACTTATTTCACCAAGTTTAGGTTTGTTTTCAAATCTCTCTAATACGATTTCAGCTTCTAAGTCTTTGTAGTTTTTTTGTGACATAAATTCTCCGAGGTAATTTGCAATTTTACGATAAGTATACGTATAAATTAGCAGCTAATGATTTTAACTTATTTAGTATTAGCGTGTAGTTAATTAATGTAGAACTAGGCTTTTTTAGCGAAAAGGTATTTAAAATAATAAGTTGAGCCAATTCCCAAGCCAATGGCTATGCCTAAATAAATAAAGCCAAATATATTGTATGGGTCGCCACCAACTGTACGCCAATATCTAAGGGAAATTCCAATAAGGATCATTAAGGTGATCATTATTGTGCCTTTTTTACCATATAGTTTAAGCCAGCCAAGAGCATAGTCACCAAAAGTTTCATGAATTTGATCAATGTTGGCAAGATTTCTTGTTGCAGATTTTTTCAATACGGTAGTTGCTTTCAATATTCCGATGATAAGTGAAACTAATAAAAAGGTTAATTTCCAATCTGGGTTAGCGAAATAGGGCTCAAGCCAAGTGATACCACGAGAGCCAATCCTGACGGCTACTAGAAGCCAGACAAAGCCTGCTATAAAAACTGAAATATTCTTTGCGTTCATAATTTATCAGCTTTAAAGTATAGCTTGAAATAACGGAGGCAAGCTAGAATAACAAAGTTATGAGAATTGGTGTATTAACTGGTGGTGGTGATTGTCCTGGACTGAACGCGGTGATTCGCGGCTTGCTCTATAAAGCAGTCAAACAATATGGCTATGAAGTTGTTGGTTTTAAATATGGTTGGAAAGGTGCAGTAAAAAACATTACTACCGAACTAACTCTTGAAAACACTGCAGATATTGTTAGAGAAGGCGGTACCATCCTTAAATCATCTCGTACAAATCCTTATAAGATAGAAGGTGGTCCTGAAGCAGTTGTTGAGACAATGAAAGCTAATAAGCTAGATGCTTTGGTGGCTATCGGAGGAGAGGACACTTGTGGTGTTGCTTCCAAACTTTTTAAAGACAAAGGCATAAACGTAATTGGGGTACCAAAGACAATCGATAATGATCTTTCAGGTACTGATGTAACTTTTGGTTTTGATACTTGTATAAATATTGCAACAGAAATGATCGATAACTTACACACAACAGCTTGCTCGCATGAAAGAGTTTTAGTTTGTGAAGTTATGGGCAGGCATGCAGGATGGATCGCAAGCTTCTCTGGTATTGCTGGAAATGCTGATTACATCTTAGTTCCAGAGCAAGAAGTGAATATAGATGAGATGTGCAAAACAGTTAAAGCTGCTTATGATTCTCAATCTTACGCAATTGTTGTTGCTGCTGAGGGTGCACGTTTAGGTGGTGAAGACATTACTAAAGATACTGAGCTTGATGCCTTTGGACATGTGAAGCTTGGTGGTATTGGTGAAAGAATTGCAAAGGCTATTGAAGAACATACAGGTATTGAAACTCGCTCTACTACTCTTGGTCATATTCAAAGAGGTGGCAGACCTTCAGCGTTCGATAGAGTGCTTGGTACTCGTTTAGGTTGGAAAGCTGCTGATATGATTCATGAGAAAGATTGGGGCAAATTAGCTGCAATTGTTGGTAATGTCACAAAAGCTATTCCTCTTGAAGTTGCAGTTGGTTCTTTGAAAACTCTAGATCTTGGTATTCATGAAGATTCTAAAGTGTTCTTTGGTACTAACAACAGTCCTGTTAAGGCTTAGTTTAACTATATAGAGTTAGCTAAAACTTTTCCTGGATTAGTTACAGTTGCTTGCTGAATTTGCGGCTCAGTTAAACCAGCGTCATTTTTAGCATTTGCTGCATGTTTATCCAGGGTCACTTGTCCACCTGAAAGGCTGTAACCATAAGCTTTATGATATCCACCACAGCCAGTTGGAGAAGGTGCACCTGCTGGTTCTGCTACTGCGTCTGTTACTAAAATCAATCTACCTGTTTGGGCAAGTTTTTTAATTAACTTAGGACTAATATGACGGTCCCTATCTTCGTTACTACCACAAATTGCCATCATATAGACATCATTACGATCAAAAGCAGCTTTAGCTAAACCGCCTCTGCCATTCTCATTACCCTTAGCCTCGAGCATCAATAGTTCTTGATCGGAAGGTTCGTCTCGATTATAAGGTGTTTGGAAAATATCCATACCATTGCCCCAATGAGTTACTAAACGCACTCCATGTTCATCGAATGCTTTCCTTGCTTCTTCATAAGTAGCAGTTGAATGTCCATAAGATGGAGTAATCCCGTGACGGCGTTGAGCTGCAACATGTTTGCCATCTGCATCTACTTTAGGACATATAGTCCAAAGTTTAATTAGCCCAGGAAATTCTTTTGCAAGTTTCTCTACTAGATTTGGACCTAAAGCTTGAAGATATTCTTGTGGATGTGTACCAGGACGGCTTATATAGCCACCTTCTATATGTACTCCAGGTATATAAGCAAGTTCTTGCGCCAAAGATTCTGCTTCAGTAGTACTGTGATGATCTTTTCTATGCTCGGCAATTCTTGCTAATTGCCTTTCTATATTTTCAGGAGATGCGGTAACTAATGTCGGTAAAAATGCTTTAACGCCATGCTCAAATAAATATTTTCTGAGTTTTAAAATTTCTTGGTCATTAGGACATTTCCAAAAATTGCAATTGATACCTTCCACTTCATTTTTAAGACCATTGAAATGCAAATCGATTAATTCGGGTTTTCTCATATTGTTTGTTGTTTGGGAGCCAGTTTCAATAATAGTTCTTTCGGGAGTTGGAGTAACTCCTGTATCAGTAAATGGCGAAAAAAATTTGTAAATCCTACCCAGCACAGCGACAAATAATTTTACTATATTATGTTGCCATTTTGAGAATTTCATCCCATTCTTGCTTAGTTACTGGCTGAATCGAAAGCCTAGAGCCAGGTTGCACTAATGCCATTTTAGACAATTTAGAATTTGCTTTGATTTGTGGCAAACCAATAGGTTCAAAAATTTCTTTGAGTTTCACATCCACTAACATCCAACGAGGATTTTCAGGAGAACTTTTCGGATCGTAATGTTCATCTTTGGGATCAAACTGTGTTGGATCTGGATAAGCTTTCTCGGTAGCTATTTCCATAATCCCTGCAATATGAGAAGGCTTACCATTTGAGTGATAGAAAAAAGCTAAATCGCCTTTTTGCATTTGATCACGCATAAAATTACGTGCTTGATAATTACGAACACCAAACCACATAGATGTTTGCTTAGGTTCTTTTTTGAGATCATAGATTGAATAACAATCTGCTTCTGATTTCATTAGCCAGTATTTCATCTATTTAAATATAACTTATGCTGCGCTTTTAACAGTGTTTCCAGCTTGTTTTGCATCTGTGCTTGGTATTAAAGTCAAATTACCTTTTTGAATTAAATCTAAAGGTAAAGGTATCGTTAGTTGATCTGTGCTTTGAATAGAATTTCTATAAAGATCTGCTAGTGGATTTAGAAGATCTTCTAGCTCTGTGTAATCTTTACTACTGAATGAATGTGGGTTACCAAGATCATCTTGAGAATTGATATCAAAAGATGTTAATTCATCAGTATGTTGGTCAAAACCAAGATTTAATTCTAATTTTTGTCTTCCTATGTTAAGTTTCTTAGGATGCTCAAAAAATAATACAGCTTTTTTTTCAGATCTATTACCTAAAAATAAAGCATTGGCTTCAGGTCTTGTTAAAGCAAATCTTAAAGGAGCAAATGTTTTTTCCCAAGCTTGTAATTTTAGTCTTTCACTATCTACAGTTTTGTTTTGTACTAAACTGCATGCTGCTTTCCTTCTTTCATCAAGAATTTGACGACTTTCCTCTGGTGATAAAGGTATCATTTTGGGTTGACCATCTTGCCCAGAATGAAAGCATTTCCCGCTTGCACATAAAGCCAATTTATTCATATCCATTCAACTAATCTTATCAATAATAAAAAAATAATACAATAACTAATAATAAATGTTATTATCTTTTGACTATGGCGACAGCGACAGAAGTACAAGCTCTAAATTTGGGAAGTTTTTACGAAAAGCTTTCTACGCAACATGGTGATGATCCGGTTTTTAAGCGATTGAAAACTAGTATTGAAAAGGCAGCAGAACTAGCTGCTCCACTTATAGGTCAGGGCATAAGTTTTTTGCATAATCCTATTGGTCCTTTATTGTTGAATGATTCTGGATCTATTGCTTCTAAAATTGTTGCTGATAAAAACTCTGCCTTAAAAGCTTTAGTTCCAAAATTTATGGTTAACCAAGCTAGTCGTTTACTTGATTTGCTGAACCTGATTTGTAAATATGAACCTGAGGCGGTGGTAACAGATCATAGTAAAAACTATGAAAACAAAGATGTTACTTTAAAAATTGGAAATGGAATTGATGATAAAGATTATTACTTACATCAATATAAAATAAAACAAGATACAACTACTCAATTAAGTGATAGTCCTCAATATCCAAAAAAACAATTTGAACATCGTCATGAGCAGGATCTAAGAAACTCTTCAAATTTAAGTTCTAGGGAGAGTGACTGGAAATATCATAGATCGGGTTTTGATTTAGGGAATTCATCATTGCATAGTTTTGACTTCTATGACAAGGGTCATCAAATTAGATTTCAACAAGGAAAACGTGATGCTCAAGCTGCTGCAAAATTATTAGTAGGCTCTAGTTCTCAAGATGGTTTGGCGTCTTGGTATGATAATCCAGAATTAAAAGTTGACGTTGTTCCTGAGGAAAATTTCTTAGTAGCTAATTAATATCAGCCACAGTAACTGCATTTGCTTTATGCTCTTGCAGCATAGTTGATTGCTTTTCTGACATTAAGTGTTGCCAAGGATACTCTTGATTAGTCCAAGTATCAAAAACGAAATGCTTGTAGTCAACTGGGTCCATAAGTTTTTGGTAAATGCTAAATCCACGTTTACCAGTTTGGAATACTTTGATCATAAGATCATTAAGGCTACGATCACCACGTGAGATTAAAGCTTGCACTTGTGCCCATTTATAACTTTCTTCTCTAACTTCTATATTGTGTGGTCTTAGAGCCTTGATAATTTTTTGTAATTTCTTTTCACTATTTTTATCCACACCATAGTCTTGAAAAGGAGTTTGAGCTTTAGGTGTAAAGATGCTGCAACCCCAAAT
>CAYQSL010000093.1:0-5980 GCA_964420165.1 uncultured Gammaproteobacteria bacterium
CAGAAAAGAAAATAAGTTTTGATAAAGCTAAGCAAGATCTATGGTTCTACGAGAAACTTTCAGATAAAGACTCTAGAATGCAAGTTTTTATTGATAAATATATGCCACAAGTTTATGCAGGTGCAAGTGGTGATTTTAATATCATTCATCTTGATGCGGACTTCGGTCGCTCAGTGGGCTTAGGGGGCTATATTTTACACGGTATGGCAACAATGGCTCTAGGAGCTAATTTTGCAGTTGTAGGAAGAGATCCTAAGCAAATCAAACGTTATAAAGCTAGATTCTCAGCACCAGTAAAGCCAATGGATATTCTAACTTTCTTTGGTAAGCTTTCTGATTCTGGAAAAGAATTTAGCCTCAAAGCTACTAAGCAATTAGGAGTTGAAATTCTTAACTCAGTTGTGATGGAATTTCATTAGACTCTTCGTCTTCTAGATCTTCTTCTCCGAAATTATTTGTTGGTAGAGCTTCGCCATTAAGATTTTTAAATTGATCTTCTAAATTTTGTATATTCTTGTATGGTACATCTCTACCAAAGACAAGTAACATGGTTATAAAACCATGGAGTATTAAAAAGATAAATTCAAGAGTTGTTTTATCCTTACCTAAATCCATAAATTCGCTAAAAAGTTCTCTTCTTTTTTCAAATCTATGAGTGCTTACACTTTTTAATAAACTTTCTAACAAAGTCTGTTTGGTTTTAATTGGTTTAGTATTGACCTCTGTAATAAAAGGAAAATATTTTGCACAGAGTGTTTTGATAGATTCTTTAAGTTCCTTGGTGCTTAATTGATCATAGGTTAAAGGTACATCTCCTGCTAAAAAGACTTTTGAGTCTAAGCTTTGTATAGTCAGCATTTGAGCGAATTTTTCTTTATACAGATTTTGATTGGCATCAAAGAGAATTTGTGGATTTTTTAAATAAACCATACATGGTTTATTTAAATTAGTAATTTCTTCGTGCATGTTTTGATAGGAATTTTTATCAGTTATAGTTTCTAGATCGAGATAAGTGAATCCCCAGCCCTTCTCTGCAACTAAGGCTCTACAGAAATATAATTTTTCCATAACCTCGTTGCCGCATACTAAAACTCCACCAAAGTTTTTGTCGCAAGTTCTATTTCTATCTTCATCTATGGATTTAAAAAAGAGATTCTTAAACTCTTTGTAAGACTCAGAGTAAAAAATTGGGATTGGAAATTCAGATTCAAAGTGAGGGCTTCTTAATTCAGTTTCATCTAAGCCAGTAATATAATCTTGCAAAACTATATTATTAAGTTCATTTAAATCCAGATCATTTCTTTTTGCCAGTAAACGTTTAATATCTTTTTGTTTATTGTCACGTAATTTTGATAATGATAAAAGTTCTATTAAAGTCAATTGTCCACTTTGTTTGTTCAAAAACTTGGTTAGCGCGACCATTATGTTACCCGCGATAGCTTCTTTCTTTAACAATGAATTTAGTGCTTCATGGAAATCACGTTTGCCGATATAGGACAAACTATCTTCTATCAAATCTTCTAATAGAGAAGCATCTTCAAGCCTTAAAGGACGTTTTAATTCTTTATACTTATGTGAAAGGTTTACAAGTGTTTCTAAATAAATACTTTTTTTGATTTCGTCATCAAGAGTTTTGCATTCTCTTAGTGCTTGGGATTTAATAGTATTATTTTCGAAATTAGAAGTTAAAATTTCAACCATTAAATCCTTACAAATATATCCAAGATCAGGCAAAATATGAGTTAGTATTCTTTTCTTTTCTAATGAAATTTCAGTACTACTTTTTTTGCTAAATTCATCTTTGAAAATTTCCAAAGCATAATTAGGATTAATTGCGGTTAGTACTTCGGCAGCTTTTTGGTAATAATTTGGAATGCTTTTATATTCACGCCATAACGAACCTGTTCTTGAAATGAAGACCCCAATTGGGCTATCAACTTGATGATCTTTAAACCCTTTTAAACAGTTAAGAACCTCTAAAGTCAAGTAACCCCATTTTTCTGGTCGATTGTTAATGTGGTTAATTAATTTGGCTGCAGCTTCATTCCTAATATCTCTACTTTGTTTGTTCATCCAATTTAACCATTGTTTTTCTGAATCATGATTATAGAGGTGGAAAAGTTCTGCCATTGGAGATTCTTTTTTGGAATCCTCTTCTTGGACTTCGATTTTTTCTAAGCTTGGTTTCCAGCTCCCAAAATCAAGTGAAAATTTATCAATGAAAAAATATACTATTACTAAGCCTATGACAAAAATAGCTACTGTTGCTAAAAAATTTTCTTCAAAAAATTCCATTAGATTTTAGCTTTCCCCTCAAAAACCATTCCATCCAAATTTTTAAATTCTTGTATAGGTAATAGAGCTCCAAATACTATTAATGATGCTTTAAAATATTTAGTTAAATATTGATTGAACTCGAAGAAACTCATTTTGTCTGTAGGTTCTAATATATTTAATGATTCATAATTTTGTTGCCCACGTGAAGGCTCTAATTGACCGAGTTTAACTGCAAGAACTTTATTTTTATATGCATCACTAAGATTGCTAATTTCTAAGGCACTAGGAAATAAATCTTTAAGTTCTGCTCTATCAAATAAAGCACAAGAATTATTTTCATCGATTTCAGCTTCTATATTTAAAGTACCTACTATCGTTACTGTAGAATCAATAAAATAGTGCTTAAAAGATTTAACAAAACTTGGATCTAAATTTTTGAAGATACTATCAATATCATCGAAATAAACAATGCAAGGTTTATGGCTTGCAATTAAGTCTAGAAGCGATTTTGCAGTAGTTGACGAACCCAACACATCGTCAAATGATGCATAAATAAAATGTTGTTTCCTTTCAGCAGCATAGGCTCTACAGAGATAAAGCTTTTCTTCATTGGAATAACCAGTCAGTACTGTCCCTCCACTAATACCAGTTTGTTTTCCTATACTTCTATCTTTAAGAGTATCTTTGAGCTTTTCATAGATATCTTCAGCTCCATCAGGGATTGGAAGAGCTTTATTGGAATGCTCATTATTTATAGGAGCCTTTTTAAAAGGGGATTCTTCAAGTACATTCTGATAGACAGTAAGAGCTTTTTCTCCCGCTTTAAGATCATAAGATGAAGCCATCATGTTAGCCACTGAACCATAATGGTCTTCTTCACAATGAGTCAGCATATATATTTGCTCATTACTAAAGTCTTTAGTATGAGATTTTAAGATTAAATCAAGGACTTTAATTGTTGTTTGAGATAATTTTGGATTAGTTAGTGATTGAAAAATTAATTCGAAAGAATCATCATTGATTTCTTTTGTGGCTGCATGTAATAAGGTTTCAAATATTTTTTGGTCATCAAGAGTGAGGATATTATCAAATTGAGTAAAACCTTTTACGGATTCACTAAATATTCCTTGAGCTTGTTCTGCATAAGTGTCGGCTACAACTGTCATGGCATACTCTCTTACTCTTGGAGCTTGCTTGGCATCAATAATTATTTGTTTGAAAGTATCATTTAGATCAGTATCTTGAGAAAATTCCTTAAGTGCAGTAACAATAGATACACCTTGCTCTTCTTTGGCTTCAGTCTCAATTATTTTTCCAAGTTCATATTGAATTATAGTTAAAGCCTCAGTAGGATTGATATGTATGATGCCTTTAATTGCTTCTGTATAACAAGATTCACAAACCATATATTTTTTCCACATTTTTCTTGCCGTACTTAATACGCCGCGGAGGATTTTAATATGTGTTTGATCAGAAAATTTTGATAATGCTGTAATTACTTCAGGTGTAATAGCCCCCCATGAAGAAGGACTTTGCTCTATATGCGCTATTAATTTTTCCAAAGCTTCTTGTTGTACAGTAGGATCTTGAGTCAATATCCAATCTGACCAAGCATGCGAATCTTTGTGATTATATTTGTATAGAATTTGTGCAAGAGGTCCGTGATCTTTGCTTTTTCTTGAAAGACTGTTTTTTAGTTTGTCTTCTAAGGCTTTTTCTAAATTTGGAAAGAAACTGAACGCGCCAACAATAATAATAGTCAATCCTACTAAAGTAATTAAAATATTGATTAGTAGTGAAGTCATTTATTAATGTCCTCCATGTCCGCCGCCTCCGTGTCCACCTTCTGCCGGTGCTGGAGCTGCTTCAGGTTCTGCCTCTGCTGGTGCTGGAGCTCCATGCCCACCACCTTCTGCGGCACCACCTGGATATTTTTTGCGATAAGCTTCTCTAGCTTTTTTACGCTTCATTTCTTCAAGGCTCATTGGTATTTCAGTTTTACCGCCAGTGCTATTGTATTTCCCAGCATTGAACTCACCATTAGCTTTTAATTTAGCTTCTTTGGCTTTGTCCCTCATTACTTCTTTGCCGAGTTCTTGATTAGCATCTAAGTATATTGGTTTTAATTTCTCTGCCTCACCTTCTTGAAGTAATAGAATAGTCATTCTTCTATTTGCAGCTGATAAAGGAGAGTTTGGATTTTTTAATTGAGTATCTGCATAGCTTTCAACTCTTGAAAATCTAGTTTTGCTAACACCGCCATAAACCAATCTTTGTTTTATAGCCATTGCTCTATCAGAAGCTAAATTCCAATTATCATAATTGCCATAGCCATATTGCTTACTATCAGTATGACCGGCAAGAATTAGTGGTGCTAATTTAGTTCTTAAAACATGTGAAAGCTTGTCAATGATTGTAGTTGCATCACTGCTTAATGTTGCCGAACCTGATTTGAAGACTTCCATAGTATCTGAGTCTTTAAGCTCAATAAGAATCCCTTGGTCAACTAAATTGAATTCAATTTTATCTAAAAGTTCTTCATCGGAACTCATTTCTAATTCTTTTTGCAATTCTAATTGCATTTGTTTTTTGACTTCTTCTTTATTAGCTTCAGTGACAGTTAGTTTTTCAAATTCAAGAAAACTTGCTCCACCTTCAAATTTACCTGGATCACCAGGATGCATAGCTCCACCAAAAATAAACATATTGCCTTCCATCGGTCCAGTTTCTGTAGGCTGTTTAAAGGCTGCGGCAATAGCAGATTTAGCACTTGGGTCTACGTTAACGAGCCAAAGAAGTAAAAACAAACACATCATTGCTGTTACGAAATCGGCATAAGCAACTTTCCAAGCACCACCATGATGGCCAGCATGTCCAGCCTTCTTAATAATCTTTTTGATTATTACTGGTGCTTCTTCTGGGTTAGTAGTATTTTCCGCCATAAATATGAACGACTCCTTTCAGAGCCATAATCCTTTTATTCCTTTCTTAAAGTTGGTAAATGAGAGAGTACCTAGACCATTTAGGGGATTTTTTCCCTGAATACTCTAGAAACCTAGATAAACTCCGAGAACTTAATTGAGGAAGAAATTTATGTCTGATTTTTCTAATAAAATGAATTCTGCGGTGAATAAAAAATTCATCAAAAATATGGTCGAAACAGCAAGTCCAATGCAATTGATCATTATTTTGTATGACGGTGCTATTCAATGGCTACAAATGTCTAAACAAGAAATTCAAAAAAATGCTGGACAGCCAATACCAGACTGGACTGACTTTAGTCTATATATGGGTAAAGCAATTGCTATTCTTACTCATTTGCAAGAAAGTCTTGACCGCAATCAATCCAAAGAATTTGCTGAAGGTTTATTTGATTTATATAACTTTATGAAAACAAGTTTATTCAAAGCTAATATGAAAAAAAGTGAAAGCGATATTAGTGAAATAGTCCAGTTATTAAGAGATCTAAAATCTGGTTGGCAAGAAGCTATCAAGAATGTTAGCGCTACAACCGCAACTCCACAAACAGTTGCTTAGGAATTATCGCGTCATTCTCAACCCGAAGGGTTGGGAATCCAGTTACTAGATCCCCATGCATTGCATGCATGAGGATGACGGTAATTTGCTTTACAATGAAGCTTGATGCTTCATTTACAGGGAATATCAAAATCTTTTTCGAAAGAAAAAATTCTAACTAATATCA
>CAYQSL010000094.1:0-5975 GCA_964420165.1 uncultured Gammaproteobacteria bacterium
TCCACTTTCCACCTTAACCAAAATAATCAACAATTAATCATGGGTCTTATCTAGGTTATGGTGGAAAGTGGAGGTGCGACTGATAAGGGAGCTCAGAAGTAGAGCCAAAAGCGCTGCTGGAATAGCCCCCATCAGTATTAGACCATTATCGCCAAGGTCGATACCAGTTTTGATAAGATCTCCCAGACCACCAGCACCCACGAAAGTAGCCAGGGTAGCCATACCCACACAAATCACAGTACTAGTTTTAAGTCCTGCAAGTATATGAGGCAGAGCAAGTGGTAATTTTACTTTCCACAGAATTAAAGACTCCTTCAGCGCAAGTGAGTTAGCCAGATCTATATATTCAGGTGCAATAGTTTTGATACCGGTATAAGTATTTTGAACTATCGGTAATAATGCATAAAGTATAAGTGCCATGATTGCAGCAGGCATTCCTAGCCCCAAAACAGGAATCAGCAAAGCTAGCAAAGCCAAGCTAGGAATGGTTTGTATGATTGAAGTCAAACCTAAAACTAATTTAGCTAAATTCTCTTTATAGCTGATCAAGATCCCAAGACTAAGACCCACAAGTAAAGCTATTAAAGCTGCAATAAAAGTTATTTCTAAATGCTGAATAAAGGCTTTAGACAATCTTTGCAAATCTTCTTCAAATCTAGATTTTGGCTGCAAAGCCTTTCTATGAGTCAATTCAGCCACGAAAGAATTAGCAACTGATTCATAACTTTCACCACTAATAATTCTTTGATTTAATTCAATAATTTTCTGATTAGTTAAAGAGCCTTCTAAAATTTCTATCACTGATTTCATTTGCGGGAAATTAGCAAGTAAATCATTTCTGTATACCAAAATAGATTCATAACTTTTTAAAGCGTTGAGATCATCTTTAAGCACTAAAAATTCAGGACTATTAATTCGTGAATCTGTAGAATAAGCATTGATAACATCAACTTTATTAGTTTTCAAAGCATCAAGAGCAATATTATATTCAAGAGCTTTTAAATTTTTGTGCGAATCTAATTCATAAGAATCTTCCAAAAGCCTTACACCATCAGGCCTTGCAATAAAATTATGGCTTAAACCATAGCTTAAATCTTGCTTCGACAAATCAGAGATATTTTGCAAATGATTTTTTTTCGCAAAATCTTTACGAAGCACTAAAACAAAATTATTATCAAATCCAAGTGTCTTAGAAAAACTAATTTCTTTTTTCATGAGACCCTGATTCAAATCTTCTCTGCTTTTCTCCAGGCTAAGGTCTCTACCAAAAATATAATTGGCTAAAGAAGAGAAGTAATCAGGATAAATATCAATCTTGCCACTTTCCAAAGCATTAAAACAAATATTCACTCCACCTAAATAGTCAAACTTTTTGACATGATAATTAGTCTCTTGCTTAATGGTTTGTGAAAGAATCTCAGCTACTAGAATTGACTCGGGGAAGTTACGAGAGCCAATAAGCACATTTTTCACGACCTGTTTTTGCTCAAGCTTCACTTTCGCAATAGGTCTAGTGCTTTCAGCCTTAACAGCCAATAAAAAACAAGAAATAAAAATCAACAAAAAATACTTCATATTAGATTTTATTCTCTTTATATTTCTCTAGAATATACTCTGCAAAGTAGCTAATATCATCTTCCAATTGAGAACGCTCCAGAGCAGCAAAGTATTTTTTACGATCTTCACTTGGAATAGTAAGCCATCTATATTTACCTTGCACAAGAGCAAGGTTCATCAAAAATCGTGAGATTCGACCATTACCATCGCTATGGGGATGGATCCAGACATAAAAAAAATGAGCAAATATTCCTTGATATAAACCATTATCAAAATCATTAATCTGTTTATAAAATTCTTCTAAAAGATGATGAATTTTTTCATGAGAAGGAGGGACAGAATTAGAGCCTTTTATACTCACCATATGATTTCTATAAACATTAATTTTGTTTTTAAAAATACCAGCATTAATACTTGGAGACCATAATTCCTTCCAAAGCTCTTGAGTCACATCCTCCGTAAATAGAAAATCAGTTTCTATAAGATTTTTTATAAAACTTAAAACTCTCATAAAGCCTTTAGCTGCAGAAATATTCCTCAGATTATCATCAGCCTTGTTATTTTCATTCTTTATAGTCTCAAGCAGTTCTTTAGTCACGTCATAGCCTTCAATAGTCAAGCTGTGATAAGCATCACTAATAGATAAATTATCAATATCTTTACTTGTTAATTTGTTTTTAAGTTTAGAAGGTGCTTTCTGTGACTTAAAATACTCTTTTGCTTTTTCCATTGATAGAGAAAATCTAGTTGCAAAGGCAGGCTTAGAAGGAGTTTGCAATTTATACTCCTTACTAAAAGGGTTTTCAATTGCCACTTTAAACTTCATTTGTTCAAAGAGTTTTTCTAATTTTATTTGCAAAACTTGATTTCCAACTTGTGATAAAGCCCCAATAAAACGAGCTTGTAAAATTGGTGAACTATTCACTTTGAAATATTCAATAATAAAATCAACATCAAAGCCTTTCTGTTTCATATAGGAAACTATATTTTCTTCATATAAAGAGTATTGAGTTGGATTAGAATTAATAATCAAATACTCCGGTTTAAGCAAATAGATAGCATCGCCTAAAATATTCTTTTTGACCAATGGCTTATCTATAAAATCTTTATCAGTTACTATTACTAAAATCTGATCATTAAAGAGTTTGATAGATGTATTAGATTTACTTTTTGTAGCAATTGTTAGTTGCTCCTCCGATCTAGGAATTTTTACATTATCAACCAAAAATTCATAAGGATGGCTACCCATTAAATACCAACTTGGTGATACTTCTTCATTAAATCTAAGATTCAAAAATTGAATTAATATTTTCCAGTAATATAAGCAAAAAGCCTCTTGTGGAGATTCTTCTTCTTTTTTCAAGAAACAATATGTTCCATATAAATTAACCAAGAAGTTTTTATCTTCTAAATATTTATATACACTAAGATCTACATCTTTTTTTTCAAAGACAATTAAACCACTGTCTAATCGTGACTCTAGCCAATTTATTGCTTGTTTTTCTATTTCATAAAAATTAGCCATAGTATCTTCCTAGTTTTACTAGAAAATTATACCCAGTTTTACTAGAAAAAGTTGCCTAGTTTTACTAGAAAATATAACCTAGTTTCACTAGAAAATTGTTAACTATTGGCTTAATACAAGGCTTTTCAGCTCAAGAGATCTGTCGGACAAACCCTCGATTTCTTCCTGATTATGACTAACTAAGACCATTGAAGTACCTCGTTTCTTAAGCTCTTTAAACTTATTAATCAAAATCGTTTTAGTACTTTTATCAATTCCATTAAAAGGCTCATCAAGCAAAAGTAATTTAGGTTTATTCATTAGCGCCAAAGCTAAGGCAACTCTTTGAGCTTGCCCGCCTGAAAGCTCTGCGGGATAACGTCCTGCATACTCTCTAAAATCGATCTCAACAAAATCCAATAATTCTGCTATTTCTTCTAAAAAGATATCTTTCTTAGCTTGAAAGCCAAAAATCATTTCAGTATTTTTCATTTCATTTTGCTTGCATAAAGCTAAATTATCAAAAACTGTTAAATGGGGAAATAGAATTCCTTTCTGGAAAATATATGAAATTTGCTTTCTAAGATCTTTTAAATCCCAGTCAGTAACACTTTTATCTAAGAAAAGAATAGAACCACTATCATAAGCCAAAAGCCTATTAATAAGTTTTAATATGGTAGTTTTTCCTGAACCGCTAGGACCTACAATAGCCAAACATTCAGAATCATTTACAGAGAAACTAAGATCAGAAACAATTGGTTTATCGCTAAAGCTTTTAGAAATATCCCGTACTTCAAGCATTAGAACACTTGAGTGACAGTCTCAACCAAATCAGGAACCTCTGCAAGCAAGGCACGCTCAACTCCCATTTTCATAGTCATCAGAGCACTTGGACAAGTACCACAAGCACCAACCATTCTAAGTCTCGCGTCTTTAGCCACAACATCAACAAGCTCAATATTGCCACCATCAGCAACTAAAGCAGGTCTAATTTTATTTAAAACAGCTTCGATACGTCCACGAGCATCAGAGTCATCAGTACTAGCAACTGTTTCAGCCGGTTTATTCTGTTCAGCCCATTTATGCATTTCACTCAGATTAGATTTAATAGCTTCTTTAATCTCTAAGTGAATATCTTTCCAATTGATATGGTCTTCTTTATCAACCGTAACAAAGTTATTCATTACAAAAACTTTCTTGATTCCCGGAATTTTAAAAAGTGATTCGGCAAGTAAATTACTGGCATTTTGAGCTTCAGCAATGTTTAAATAGCTCAGTGAATTAGAATAAGGATATATTACTTCACTGCAAATAAATTTCAAACTATTTGGGTTAGGGGTGTATTCCGCTCGTACAGTAAGGTTTAAGGTATCCATACTGTAATTATAGCTTATTTGCGTCATCCTCAAGGCTGAAAGGCTTGGGGATCCATGTCATTGCGAGCGAAGCGAAGCAATCCCCCAGAGCAAGCCATGCTGGGTTCCCAGCCCTTACTGGCTGAGAATGACGCAGATAGGTTTTAGTATTCAGGGAAGCGATCGTCACCCTTATCCTCATCATCGTCAGGATTTTCGTCGAATTCTTCAAAATCTTCTTCATCAAGATCTTCGTCTTCTTCTTCGTCTAGATCTTCTTCCTCTTCCTCGTCTTCCTCATCAAGATCTTCCTCTTCGTCATCAAGATCATCATCTTCTTCTTCAAAATCTTCATCAGGATCATCGTCGTCACCTAATGCAAGTTCAATTTCTTGATCGCTAAAATCATTAGCACCTAATTCTTTACTATCTTGGCTTTCGAGTTCTAAAATAGACATGGTTTCATCCTCTAAATCATCAGTTTCGCTAATATTATTATCCACATTTTCACCATGTTTCAACAAAAATTCTTCTAAACTTTGGTTCTCAAAATCAAAGTCATCAAAATCATCTATATCAACCTCAGCAAGCTCCTCTACGGGTTGATTAACAGGTTCTTTTTCTGGCTCAATTACTAGATCTTTTAAAGGATTAATTTCATAACCTAAATAGCGTCCTAATACCTCTTTCAAAACTTTGATTTGACCGCTGAAAGATGCGTCAAGACGACCACCTTGCGTATTTACAATACATGAACCTTGATCTACATCTTCATCTTTTTGAAAAACTAATTTTATAGAAGGATCAAGTACTTTTAACAAGGCTTTTTCCAGAAAAGAAACTTTATCAATATCCTTAGGATTTAAATAAATTTGCATTATACCTCTAGCGGTAACAACTTTTGAAATAGCTCTTTCTACTTGAGCTTGCAAGACTTCATCATTGGTTTCAACTTCATATCCAAGAATTTGATTAACCAAATCAAAAGCGATTGACATTATTTCTTTTTTTGATTCTTCTATAACTTTTTTCTTAGCATCATGAAAAGTCATCAAGTAATTCATCAATTCAGAAATAATCTCTGAAGCTTTAGACATACCTTCTTCAAATGATTGTTTAAGCTCTTGATCTTTTAAAGATACAATTTCATTTCTTTCATTCTCAAGTAATTTTTTAGTGTCATAGATTTCAATTTCAGCAGTTTTTTTATAGCTATTAGCTTCTTCAACAATAGTTGCAGCCTGTATTTGAGCTTGCTTAAGCATTTGCTGTATTTCTTCTTCAGCATGAGACTTTTTAACAGCAATTTCTTTATTAAACTCTTCCAATAACTCTTCAGATTTTTTATGTACTAAAGACTTAGCTTGATTTTCTATCTCTTGAGTAATCGGATTATTAAAATTAAAACCAGAATTAGAAGAAATAGAAGAAGCAGCAGCCTTAGTAACAGGTACTACAATCTCCTTTACAGTTTTTTTCTTCTTTATTAACATCTATACGTTCTCTAAAACTACTTCATCAATAATTCTTGCAATAGTGTGACTTATATTAGGTCTCAT
>CAYQSL010000095.1:0-616 GCA_964420165.1 uncultured Gammaproteobacteria bacterium
ATCCATTTGCTTTCGATTTCTATTGGTGAATATTGTTTGTTTGCATCCATTACTTTAAGTTAAATTAGCATATAGCCTTATATGATATATTAATTCAGTTATTACCAATCAGGTTGCTGATTCCAACAAAGACTCTAATCAGACCCAAGAAAATAAATATACCAAGACTATTTTGCTACCGCAGACTGAATTTCCTATGCGCGGCAATGGTCCTGTAAGAGAACCTGAATTTCAAAAAACTTGGTATGAACAAAAAGTTTACGAAAAATCACTTGCACTAAAAGAAAAAAATGGTGCAGAGATGTTTATTCTCCATGATGGACCACCTTATTTAAGTTCTGACAAAATCCACATCGGAACTGCCCTCAATAAAATTCTTAAAGACATAGTTATTAAGTACAAATCACAACGTGGTTTTAGAACGCCTTATGTACCAGGCTATGACTCACATGGTTTACCAATTGAAAACGCGGTTGTAAGCGGTATCAAAGGCGGCAGGCAAGCTATAAGCATTCCTGAGCTACGTGAAAAATGCAAAGAGTTTGCTCTTCAAAACCTTAAGGGACAAGAAGCTAAGTTCAAAAGACTTGGAGTCTTGGGGGATTGGGAGCATCCT
>CAYQSL010000095.1:626-5945 GCA_964420165.1 uncultured Gammaproteobacteria bacterium
GAAGCCGAGCAATTAAGAGTGTTCGGAGAGATGGCTGCAAAAGGCTATATCTATAGAGGTCTTAAGGCTGTCTATTGGAGCTATGGCGCGGAGACTGCACTTGCTGACGCGGAAGTTGAATATAACGAAGAACATGTTTCACAAGCTATCTATGTAGCTTTTCCCTTTAAAGAAGAGTCTCTCAACTCAGGTAAAGAAGTTAGCAAATTTAAATTTAAAGATCAGCTTAAAAATGCTAAAGCCTTGATCTGGACTACAACTCCTTGGACTATACCTGCTAACTTAGCAATCGCTTTAAACAAAAAAATCGATTATTGCATAGTGAAGGCAATTAAAGAAAATGAAAAAGATGGGACTACTAAAGGAATTGGTAATTTTATTCTTGCTGAAAAGCTTATAGCTTCTGTGTCTAAAGAAACGGGTCTTAAGCTTGAGCAAATTACTGAAACTTTTAAAGGTGGCGAACTTGAAGGTGCTGTTTTCTTACATCCACTTTTCGGTAGAGATTCTGTAGTGGTATTTGGTGATCACGTTACGACTGAAGCTGGAACAGGATCGGTACATACCGCGCCAGGACATGGTCAGGAAGATTTCCAAGCCGGTAAAGAATATGGTTTAGATGTTCTTTGTCCTGTAGATGGTAAAGGTGTTTACACCAAAGATGCTGGCACTTATGAATTCAAAACAGATATTTTATACAAAATTGCTGATAGTAATGAGAGCCTAAAAGCTAAACTCGACAATCTTGGCAAGCCTCAAAAGCTTGATTTTATGGGCTTACACACTATTAAGCAAGGCAATGATGTAATTATTGCGGCATTAATTGACGCAGGAGCGCTGATTAAAAAAAGCAAAATAGTTCATAGCTATCCATACTGCTGGAGATCAAAGACTCCCCTACTTTATCGTGCAACCGAACAGTGGTTTGCTAGCGTAGATGGCTTCCGCCAAAAAGCTCTTGATGAAATCAAGCGTGTAGAATGGATTCCAGAAAGAGGTCAAAATCGTATCTATTCAATGGTAGAAGATAGAGGCGATTGGTGTATTTCTCGTCAACGTACTTGGGGAGTTCCGATTCCAGCTTTCTATGATAAATCTCAGCTTAATGAAAGTGGTAATCCACTGGCATTTCTGGATCAAGAAATTATTGAGCACGTAGCGAAAATATTTGCTAAAGAAGGTAGTTCTGCTTGGTATACAAAAGAGATCAAAGATTTACTGCCAAGTCACTACCTGGAAGGCAATCCTAGAAAGGATTCTACTCATCCACAATACAATCCAGAAAAACTTAGTAGAGAAATGGATACTATGGATGTCTGGTTTGATTCAGGTTCTACTCATAGAGCAGTAGTTGCCGCGCGTAAAGAATTATGTCCTGATGGCATATTCAAACCCGTTGATTTATATCTAGAAGGTTCAGATCAACATCGCGGTTGGTTCCAATCTAGCTTACTGACTTCAGTTGCAACTAATGGATTTGCACCTTACAAAGCCGTTCTAACTCATGGTTTTGTGATGGATGAGAAAGGACGCAAAATGTCCAAGTCTCTAGGTAATGTAGTAGACCCTGAAGATGTTATCCAAAAATACGGCGCAGATATACTCAGACTCTGGGTTGCAAGCGTAGATTATTCTATCGACATTAAAGTTGGGGATAATATGTTCAAGCAGCTTAGTGATATCTATAGAAATTTTAGAAACACTTGTAGATATATGCTTGGTAGTTTGTACGACTTCAATCCTGAAACAGATAGCCTGCCTTATGCTGAGCTTAATGAGCTGGATAAACTCATCTTGAATCGCTTGCAAAATCTCTAAGAATAACTAACCGAGTCTTTTGATAAATATCAATTCTTTAAGTACTATCAATTGATCCAAAATTTCTGTTCAGTAGATTTATCTTCTTTCTATTTCGACATAATCAAAGATAGACTTTATACAAATGCTGCAAACTCTAAATCACGTAGAGCGGCGCAAACAGTAATCTACCAGTTGCTTTCAGCGCTCAATAGACTCTTCGTGCCAGTGGTGCCGCATTTAGCAGAAGATGTTTTACAACACAGTCCTGAACTAGTGAAAAAATCATACTTGAAGAAAGATTTCTTTACTAAGGGTGTAACTGAAAATGAATTTAGTATTTTACTTTCTAGCTGGCCTAGTATTGATTCAGAGTTTGTAAACAATCAACTAGAACAAGACTGGAATAAGATTCTTGAGATTAGAGAATTAGCTTTTAAAGAGATCGAACTTCTTCGCCAGAATAAAGTTATAGGTAAATCTTTAGAAGCAGAGGTGACTATTCATGCAGATCCAAGCACTGAAAAGCTTCTAAAGAGTATCCAAGATGAAATCAATGCTGTGTTCATCATTTCAAATCACCAGATCATTGCTGATACTGTAAATAAGGTTGTTGCTGGTAAATTTGCTGGAATCAAATGTGAACGCTGCTGGAAACAGTTTAAAGCAGAAGATATGCACGGTGAGATCTGCAATAGTTGCAATGAAGCTATTACGACACAATAGGTATTGCTAATTTAAATATAATTATCCTTAAAAAAGAATGTCATAATTTAGCTTTTAAAGAATCACATGCTATAAATACGCATTGTGGCTTTATCACAAAAAGCCGTATTTTGCATGCTTCCAAAGCATTTTTAACATTAACGGAGTACCTGTGTCCAAGACTTTAAGTCAAGAAAAATTTAAACTCGATAACTTTCAACTAGAATCAATAGAGCACATTAAAAATGGCTTTAGCGTTATAACTTGCGCGCCAACTGGTGCTGGCAAAACTGTCATTGCTAAAGAAGCAATTCGTATGGCAATTGAGTCAGGCAAAAAAGTTTTTTATACTGCTCCTCTCAAAGCTCTTATCAACCAAAAATACTATGAGTTCTCTGAAGCTTTCGGCGAAGAGAGAGTAGGGATTCTTACTGGAGATACTAACAAGAATCGCGATGCAAATATCATTGTGATGACAACTGAAATTTACCGCAACATGCTTTACGGCACTAGCTTCGGTTCTATTGATCCTTTTTTACATGACCTTCAATACATTGTTTTTGATGAGTTTCATTACATCAACGATGTTAATAGAGGAACGGTTTGGGAAGAAAGTGTGATCTACACACCTAAATCAGTACAGATCATTGCTTTATCTGCAACTATCAATAATCCAGAAGAATTAAAAGAATGGATCGAAACAATTCATGGCAAATGTAAGCTAGTAGAGACTTTCGACAGACCAGTTCCTTTAATTCATTATTATTTCAAAGAAGAATTTTTATCACCATTACTTACTACTAATGGCAAACTCAATCCGCAACTTAAAGAGCGTAACGATAATCGTTTCGGTAAGAATAAAGGAAAGTTTGGTAATAGATTTAGTAGCGGTGGCAATGCAGCTAAAGCAGAAATTAAAACTGTAATTGAAGAACTTCATAAGCGCGATATGCTTCCTGCTATATATTTCGTATTCAGCAGAAAAGGCTGTGACAGAGCAGTTGAAGATTGTAGAAGTTTAGATCTTCTTACTAAAGAAGATCACAAAACGCTCAATCAAGAAATCGATAGAGCAATGGCACATACTCCAATCATTGAAAAATTTAATCAACTTGAAATGTTGCGTAAGGGCTTTGCTGCTCACCATGCAGGTTTGCTACCTCAAGTAAAAAGTTTAATTGAAGAGCTTTTCACGAAAGGTCTAATCAAAGTAGTTTTCTCTACAGAAACTTTAGCTGCAGGTATCAATATGCCAGCAAGAGCAACTGTAATTAGTAGTATTTCTAAAGCTACTGATGATGGTTTCAGAACTTTAAAAACTTCTGAGTTTATGCAAATGTCTGGTAGAGCTGGACGTAGAGGTATGGACGAAGCTGGTTACGTAGTAACTATCAAATCTGGTAACTATGGTGCTGCAGAAGTGGCTTACCTAGCAAGTTCTAAACCAGAAGATATAACTAGTCATTTTACAGCAAGCTATGAAATGGTTCTAAACCTATTACAAGGTCATGAATACGCTGAAATCAAAAACCTTATTGCAAAAAGCTTTGGACAATATTTAGTAAATAACAGACTTAAAGACGAAGAAGCTGAACTTAGAAAATTAGAAGATCAAATAATGGACTTGCAACATCCACTTTGCCCTGGTGAAATGGGTGATTTGAATCACTATACAGAATTGCAAGCTAAGCTCGACACTATTAGAAGAGAGAGAAAAGCTCTTGAAAAGCAGATGGCATGCGTAGATGAGATTGAAGGTTCTATCGAGATTCTTACAATGGAAGCTAAGAACTATCCATGTAATGGTTGTCCAAACCAAAAACCTTGCTCTAAGCAAATGGATAAAATTAAACGCTACAAAAAACAAAGCAAAGAACTTGAAGCGAGAATAGAAGATTTAAAAAACATGTGTTGGGAAAACTTCGAGAAGATTGTTAATCTTCTTAAAGCAGAAGGCTATGTTGATGCTAAATACAAGCCTACAGAGAAAGGTAAAACTTGCGCAGCTTTAAGAGCAGACAATACTTACTTCCTTACTGAATTATTATTAAGTCCAGTTTTCAATAACGTGAGAGCTACTGAATTTGCGGCTTTGATGTCATGCTTCGTAATTGGTGAAGGTAGAGCTAGAGAGAAAAGCTATTCTAACTTAGCAAAAGTAGTTCAAGAAAAAGAAAGAGATTTCAAAAATATCGCTAGAAAAGTTATTCAAAACCAAAGAACTTATGGAGTAGATACTTCTATAGAGATGAATTTAAATTTATCAAACATAGTCCTTGACTGGGCTTCAGGACAAACTTGGGAAGAGATCAATCAAGGCATTATGCTTGATGAAGGTGATATTCTCAGAGGCATTAGAAGAACAGTAGACATCTCTAAACAAATTTCAAAAACCCCGAATATAGATGTTAAAATCCAGAACCTGGCTGCTGAAGCAGCTAAGTTGATGGAAAGAGATCTAGTTTTAGAGAATCTTTAAAAAGAGCTTGTGCGAAAAATCCCATCTGCGTTGTTACGCTCACGTCATTCTCAAGCCGAAGGATTGGGAACCTAGAAACCGCTTAAGCTAAAACTTCTTGTTTCTTACTTGCAAATATAATCGACAAAACCGAAAGGTCATTTGGACTTACGCCACCAACACGGCTTGCTTGCCCGAGTGTACGTGGTTGAACCTTAGTTAATTTATCGCGAGCTTCCAAGCTGATTTGCTGGCAGTTAGAAAAATCAAAGCCTTCAGGGACTTTTACATTTTCAAACTTTCTCATATCTTCAATCAAAGACATTTGGCGATTGATGTAGCCTTCATATTTTATTTCA
>CAYQSL010000096.1:0-5879 GCA_964420165.1 uncultured Gammaproteobacteria bacterium
ACCGATGGCCGGACTTGAACCGGCACGGGATAAAATCCCAACAGATTTTAAGTCTGTTGCGTCTACCTATTCCGCCACATCGGCACAGCGAAAAATGGGATTCATGCCCATTAGACTTGGACAATTTTACAATAAGTCAGAATCTTTATTGGTAGTAAATAATTAAAAGTTAGTTTTTTTGGATTCCAGCAAGTTTTTTAAAAACTCATAAGCCCGATTGACATTAGTAATTTGTACATTCGTGTCTCGCGAGGAACTATCAGGGTGAACAATTGCAGCTAAAGTTCTATAAGCTTTTTTAATAGTATCTAAGTCAAGAGTTTCTTTAGTATCTATCATCAAAACTCCACGTGCCCAAAGTTCTTCTTGTCTCAGAATAAACTCATCAATTAAAAATTTCTCTTTCACTAGTTTTACTTCTGAAAAATTCATTGAGGCGCCTTTAGCAAAGCCTTCATTGAAACTTGTAAGTGAAAGTTTTTTCTCTTCATCAATTTGCTTATCTAATTTCTTGACTTTACGCTTAAGAGATTTGTTTTCTTTTAGAAGCTCTTCGATAACTTGATCTGGTCCAATCAAATCTCCAGAGCTTGAGAAAATAATTTCCAAGAGTTCTACATTGTTATAAATAAAATTGCGTGGCACTCCCAGTTCAAAAGCAATATTCATCGGACTAACCACTTCATTTCTAGCTTTGAGAGTTTCTATAGCTCTAATTACCTGTGCCTTATCAACAACTTCTTCCATCTATTTCTGTAAGTCCCTTTTATGTTTGGCACGATATTTACCTGGACTATCTTTTAGACCATTCACTGCATCCCAAATATTCATGTATTTAGATCTTGCTGAATATTCTGCTTCTTTCAACCTAGCACTATATTTGGTTTCCATAGGAAATATATAAATTTGTGCAAAACCATTTGCCAAGATCTCTTCATTAAGCACATGCATATTTTTTATATCTAGTTTTTCAGCATTAGTAGGATCATAAAGAACATACGCTAGAGTTCTGCCATATTTATCAATCGGCTGCACACCCGTTTCTAAATAGATTTTTTGATTAGCGAGTTTCGCTTCAGTAAATTCTTTGGCTTTCAATCCCCAAGGCAACTGAGCCAGTTCTGGAGCATCAAGTCCAATTAATCTAACACGAGTTTTAGGACAAGAATTCTCTGGACTAATTTTTTGTCCTGCATATGTACAGTCAAATGGAATAACTGTGACAGTATCACCATCATGTACACCGATGGCGCGATAAGAGACTTGCTCTGCATCGCAAGCACTTAAAAATAAACTCAGAAATAGGATAAGAATATGCAACAGAAAATATTCTATCCCAGATACTAAGTTAATGCTAAGTTAGTACTAATGGCAAACCAGGAAAGAAACTACAAATACCTAGGTTTTATAAGCATTTGCTTTGTAGTAGTTTTGATTTTAACTAATTTAGTAGGCAGCGTTAAAGTCATTCGTTTATGTGCTGGTGATTTTTGTTTTAGTGCCACTACAGGCTTACTATTGATTCCTGCTTCATATTTAATTGGAGATATACTTACCGAAATTTATGGTTATGCAGAATCTCGTAAAGTAATTTGGACTGGCTTTACAGCCTTGATTTTATCGAATTTAATTTTACAGATTTTTATTGCTTTACCTCCTGATCCTAATTGGGGTCTGCAAGATGCTTATACTAAAATTTTCCATTTAAGTTTTCGTATAAGTATTGCAAGCATGATTGCATTTTGGTGTGGAGAGTTTGTTAACAGCTATGTAGTTGCCAAAATGAAGGTTTTAACTGGTGGCAAATACTTGAGTGCAAGGTTAATACTTTCAACCATGGCAGGTGAGCTTGTGGACACTCTGATAATTATTCCAATTGCCTTTTGGGGAAATCCAGACTATCCAACTGCAATGTTACTTAATATTATGGCAAGCAAATATGTCATCAAAGTTCTCTGGGAAATCATTGCCTATCCGCTTTTCACAGTGCATATGATTAAGTTTCTGAAGAAAGCAGAAGGTGTGGATACCTTTGATTATCAGACGAATTTGTCGCCGTTTGCTGGAGAGAAAGTATAATGCATAGTATTTTAATTAAAAACGCCACCATAGTAAACGAAGGCAAAAGCTTTCTAGGTTCTGTCCTTATTAAGGGCGAGCTTATTAGTTCTATTAGTAAAGATCCAGAACCTGTGATAAAAGCAGATGAGGTTATTGATGCAAATGGTTTGTATTTAATCCCTGGCATGATTGACGATCAAGTACATTTTCGTGATCCAGGTTTAACTCATAAAGGCGATCTCTATACCGAATCGCGCGCAGCTGTAGCTGGCGGCATCACTAGCTTCATGGAAATGCCTAATACAAATCCACGCACAATTACAGTGAACTTGCTCGAAGAGAAATTTAAAATTGCAGCTGAAAAATCCTTTGCCAATTACTCATTTTATATGGGTACCACTAATGACAACTTCGATGAGATTGAGAAACTAAATCCACATGAAGTTTGTGGAATCAAGATTTTCCTAGGAGCTTCTACTGGCAATATGCTTGTTGATAATCAAGAAGCAATCGAAAAGATTCTAGACTTTTCAGCACGCACTGGAATGATAGTAGCGGTGCACTCTGAAAGCGAGAAACTTATACAAGAGAACGTTGCTAAGTATAAAGAGAAGTATGGTGAAGAAAATATCAATGTGAGTATGCATCCAGACATTCGAGGTCGTGAGGCTTGTATTGAGTGTTCTAAGTGGATCATTGAACTGGCAAAGAAGCATGATGCAAATCTTCACATATTGCATTTAAGTACTGCAGAAGAGATTGCATTACTAGAAAATAAACCAATTGAAGAAAAGAAAATTACTGCTGAAGTTTGTACACATCATCTTTGGTTTAGTCGCGAAGATTATGCAAGCAAAGGCAACTTTATAAAATGGAATCCTTCTATTAAAGACGCGCGAGACAGAGAAGCTCTCAAACAAGCTCTGAAAGAGGGTTTTATAGATTTCATTGCTACGGATCACGCGCCGCATACTCTAGAAGAGAAGTTAGGTACTAATTATTTTACAGTTCCTTCTGGTGGTCCCCTAGTTCAGCACGCTTTAGTGGCAGCGTTAGAACTTTATCATCAAGGAATTTTAACCTTAGAAGAAGTGGTGGAGAAAACTTCTCACAATGTAGCAAAGAGATTTGAAATCGATCGCCGTGGTTTTATTCGCGAAGGTCATTATGCAGATTTGGTTTTAATAGATTTAAATTCTCCTTGGACTGTGGATAAATCAAATGTTCTTTATAAATGTGGCTGGTCACCATTTGAAGGCGTGGAGTTTAAATCAAAAGTCCTTAGTACTATTGTTAATGGCAATATCGCTTATCGGAGCGGCGAGATTAATGAAATGAAATCGGCTAAGAGATTGGCTTTTGATATGTAAGACTGAATGTCAACAAGCTACATCGATAGCTATCGTTCTTAAAGAATAATTTTCTGTAATTCCAAAATTCTTTCTCCAATATCAGTACTTTGCACTGTATAAAATTTATCCTTTAAACCCCAGTCCTTAACTAGAGAAATTAATAACCTATCAATTTGTTTTTGGTAAGTTTGATTATCCCAACGAAAACCATCATCAACTAAAGGGAAACTAATTGGAAAATAAATCAAGAGATCATATTTTTGTGCTTGATCATAAGCTAATTGATAAAACTCTTCTGCCATTTCTACAGTGCAAGTATTCCATGACCAACGCATAAAATAAGCCCAAGCATCAATGCTAGAGCGGTCTGCAATAAAACTCTCTTTGGAATTTTCCACTTGAATTTGTCTACGTAAAACTTCAAAACGAAATTCATTTATATCGCCTTCAATTTCATAAGGGCTTTTATAGCCTTTCTCTTGGCAAATGATTCTCACTTGCTCTGGAATTTGAGAAAAGTTCTTCTGAATATTGGAAATCTCAAAAAGCTTCTCAAATATAGTAGTTTTGCCGGTTCCAGCGGAACCTATTAGAGCTATTTTAGACTTGTTCCCACTCATAGTCTTGTGAAGAACGTCCATTTGGAAGTGTGCACGAATCAATTCCCATCATATCCATATTAGAGGCTCCAGGAGGCACTATCGGCCAGACATTCATTTCATAAGCCATTGGGAAATCTATTACAACAGCAGTATCAGACTCTAAAGCAGCTTTAATTACAGCCTCAACATCATCTCTAGTCTCGGGTTTAAAACCTTTAAGTCCATAAGCTTCAGCCAGTTTCACAAAATCAGGAGTACCATGCTTAAGATCTACATGTGAGTATTTTTTGTCATAGAAAAGATCTTGCCATTGTCTAACCATACCTAAGTTTTGGTTATTAAAAATACAATTGATAACTTTTAGATCATATGCTTTGAGTGTGCCCAGCTCTTGAATACACATCTGGAAACTACCATCACCAGTGATGTTCACCACTACTTCATCACTGCGGTCATTTTCAGTACCTTTAGAATCTAGAACTGCCGCTGCAGCGCCCATTGCCGCAGGCAAACCATAGCCCATAGTCCCTGCGCCACCACTTGTAAGCCATTGATTTGGATGATCTATCTCAGCATGCTGTGCTGCCCACATTTGATGTTGTCCTACATCAGTAGAATAAATTACTTTATCGCTTTTAAGCTTGCGAATGGTTTTCAGAATATGCTGAGGGCTAATTAAATCTTCGGCAATTGGATCATGATCAAGAGGAAATTCATCTTTCCATTCTTGAACTTTCTTCAACCACTCTTCTGTGTCAGGCTTGCGCTTGTTTATCTCTGTAAGCAAGTCGGTAAGAACGTTCTTCGCGTCACCGACTATAGGAATATCAATAATCTCTTTTAGTTTTCTATTCTTACTAACTTCAGCAGGATCAATATCAATATGAATCACATCTGCATCAGGTGCAAAAGTTTCAATCTTGCCTGTTACTCTATCATCGAAACGCGTTCCAACTGCAATTAATAAATCACAGTTATAAATTGAATAGTTTGCAAAAGCAGTTCCATGCATACCTAACATCCCTAGAAACATTGGATGTTTGTGTGGTATTGCACCCTTACCATGCAAAGTCGTAGTCACAGGTATCATGCAGCTTTCAGCTAATTGTAGAAGCTCACGAGAAGCGCCTGAACTTATAATTCCACCGCCGGCATAAATCACAGGTCTACGTGCTTTAAGAATTTTCTCAGCTGCTAATTGTATCTGCTTAGGATTACCTTTGATCTTTGGTTTATAACCAATAATGTGGGACTTATAATTATTATCAATTCTGTTTTCATCAGTGACTTCAAATTCATCATTGAGAACATCTTTCGGCATATCGATCAAAACCGGTCCTGACCTGCCCGTTGAAGCGATATAAAAAGCATCAGCTACACATTTAGCTAAGTTCTCAGCTTTCTTTACTAAATAACTATGTTTAACAATAGGATAGGTAATACCAGTGATATCAGCTTCCTGGAAAAAATCAGAACCAATTCCCCAAGTCGGTACTTGCCCTGTTAAACAAATAATTGGCGTTGAATCCATGTAAGCATCAGCAATTCCTGTTACTAAATTCGTTGCCCCTGGTCCACTTGTTGCAAGTACAACTCCTGGACGATTTAAAACTCTTGCATAACCTTCAGCTGCATGGCAACCACCTTGTTCATGTCGTACAAGAATATGCATCAATTCTTGCTCATGATAAAGCTCATCATAAAGTCCGAGTAAAACTCCACCTGGGTAACCAAAGAATCTTTTGACTCCTTGTCTTCTAAGTTCAGCAAGTAAGGATTTAGCGCCTGTTGAGGTATTTGGCTTAGTGCCCATAATATAAATATACACTATCCCAGTCACACCTCCACTTTCCACCATAACCTA
>CAYQSL010000097.1:0-5823 GCA_964420165.1 uncultured Gammaproteobacteria bacterium
CGATCAAAATTTAAATTTCTAAAATTACCATTTCCCGAAACTCTCATGCTCAAAGTCGCAGCCTCACCTGTTTTCAGAGCATTAGGCTTAAGTACATCAACCAAATCCAACTGACCTACATAACCACTAAAACCAAGTGGCGCGCCTGGCGGCAATTCACGCACATTCAGAGTAACTGAAGGCGCAGTGATAGTAATTTCTTTTTCAACAAAGAATGGACTTAGCATTCTAAAAGGATCAAATTGTCGCGGGTTAAAAGGTTGCTCTTCAACAACAATGCCCAAGAAATCTAATTTAGGTATAGTGACTAACCCAGATTGAATTGGGAAAATTGCATAGTCAAGCTCGTAAACCAGGTATTCAAGGCCTTTATAGGTCTCATTATATTCTTTATGACTTGGATCTTTTTTCTGATTAAATTTATCTAGTTTTAGAGGTGGCACATTAAGACTTCTCAAATTGCCTCGGTGATAGATTTTCAGCTTTGCATAAACTTGCTGATTCTCATATGGACTAAGGTTATCAACTTCAATACGCGCAAAAACTTGATTGTTATTTACTAGTGAATTTGCTCCAGCAGAATTGCTTGGACTTGGCATCGGTGGTGCCGAATTACCACCAAAGACACCTGGAGGTCTTGCTGCTGGCATTCTTGCAGCCAGCACGGTGACTGAGATTGGTTCAGTATTATACAGATTAACTCCATCAGTCATCACTACTGCTGGCAAAGTAATTTTACCAGGATGTAACGCTCTGATAACAAAGTTAACAGTTTTATTCTGTGAGCTAACTCCATTAATGATCTGGAAACTAGTACTGCTAGAAGTTGCTACAACCTCATAATCAGGCGTTCTTGCAGGAAAATTTAAATCTCTGAGATTTGGATCAGAGATAGCCACACTTAATGTGATCTCTTCTTCCATAAACATTTCAGTAGCATCAACTGTAGAAATAATTTTTGCTTCAGCAAAAACCGGCTGAGCTAAAAACATAGCCAAGGCAATAAATATAATTAGTTTTTCGAATCTGCTTTTCAATGATCTAGTTTTTCTAGTATTTTTGTTGAAGACTTACCTTCAATAAAATCCACAAGAACTATTTTACAACCAAGTTTAGAAGCGGTAGAGTATTCAGGCCACTTTTCTAGAGCCTCAGGAGTGTAATCACCACCCTTAGTATAGAAATCAGGCTTTACTGCCTCTAAGAAATTGCAAGCATCAAGCTCAGGGAAGATCACCACATAGTCAACTGGCTTGAGCCCAGCAAGTAGCTCTGCTCTATCTTGCTCAGAATGTATAGGTCTTGAATCCCCTTTTAGCTGCTTTACACTTTGATCGGCATTAACGCCCACTATTAAAACATCAGCAAGATCTTTAGACTTTTCCAAATATTTAAGATGCCCTAAATGTAAAACATCGAAGCAACCATTCGTTGCAGAAATTGTTCTACCGGCACTTTTAAGTTCAGCACTCAGCTTCTTAGCTTCATCTAAATTAATAACTCTCATAATTTTCTTTTGAAACATTCTTCCTTCATACAATCATTAGGTAAAGGGCATTCATCTGGCAAGACCATCTTGCGCCATTCCTTGCGGAAGCACTCTCTGGCTTCAACGTAATCAAAAGCGAAATCAAACATCTCTTCTTTACTGCGATTATGTATCTCGGCTAAAGCTGGCAAAGCAAAAAACTCTTCAGTGTAACCCAAAGCCAAATTCATATTAAACATACGGCGGCATATCGATAAACCTGTTTTGGAACAAGTTTCAACTTGGGAATTCGGATTAGAATTTGTATTAGGCAGAAATTTTATTTTCGTGATACTTTTTGATCGCTTCAAGAACTGGCTTTGGTGGATCAGATTCTTCTTTAGTATCTTCTTTAATATGTTTAGCAACACGCGCAAGAGTGCGAGTCATCTCATAGATGTTTGCATCGTGATCAGTTAAATCGCTTAAAAGGGAATGAACATTAACTTCTTGCTTCTTTGTCATAAGCAATTAATAATAGCATTTTGTAAAAGTCGTCGAATTATAAAAAAAATCTAAACCTCAGATTCCAAGCACATCCTGCATCATTTCTTCAGTCTCAAGATCAATAAGCAAATCCACAGAATTAACAGCTTCATCACCAGCAAGCTCTACTAGAGTCCTACGGTTAGAGGCAAAGTTAAGTTTATTCGATCTAGTTTTACGCTCTAAATCCCTCACTACCATTCGGGTAAAGAAAATTGAACTTTGTTGATTTTTTTGGAAAGCCTCTGCCGCATCAATGCGTCCAGCCTGTAATTCAAACTCAAGAAGTTTTTTCTCGATACGCGCTTCTTTATATGCATAGTAAGAAGTGCGCATACGGTTTGCAACTTCATCTACGAGCATAAATAAAACGATTAAATCCGTTTTAGTAATTTCACGACTACGATCCTGCGCGCCAGTTTGCGCATCAACGATATCTCCAATAACCCTAGCTCCAACTGCAGTACCACCATTAATAAGTGAATTATTAGAAACGGCTGCAATTGCATAGAATGGCACAAACAGAGCCTTAGACAAGGCTTGCATTACAGCATTGTTTTTCTCCAGATCATCTGGATTTGCAGAAAGTGATTTTATAATAAATTGAATTGTACGATTACGCGCTAAAGTTGCTCGCCATAATTCGAGCAATTGTTCTTTCTCTGTTTTACTAAAAAAATTCTCTCGAGAAAGCTCTTCTTTAGTGGTATCTATACTTGGAAAAACAAAGTCTAGGGCTTTTTTCTCGTTCTCTTTGAGTTGCTTTCTTGCTTCTTCAATGGACTTTTTGCTTTGCTTGTTGCTTGGCTTACTGTCTTGGCTTTTGCCTGTTTTTTTATCGACTTTTTCAAGTTGAGCTCCGGATTTTTGCTCTTGATCTTTTTCAGAATACTTTTTAGAACTGCTACCTTCGGACTTGACATAAGAACTTTGATTCCCTTCCTTGATTAACTCCTGGTTAAGATTAATCACTGGAACTTCGGGTTCTGGTGCCACGCTTGCAGGCAGAGCTGGACCCATAGGCTCTTTGAGCACTGGATCATTTTTGTGTTTTTTTTCTTCTATTCCTTGGTAGGTTTTACGGTGCTTAGCCAGTTCTTCCTGATAAACGTCTTTCTCTTTACCAATACCCATAAAAGCAAAGGCAGGGTTTACAGAAATTAAAACTATTAGGCTAATTAGAAAAATTTGTCTTGTAAGAGGCACGTAACTAATTATATAGCCCTAGATATATTTCCAAACCTAATTTTTTTAGTGCCGTAACGCTTGGATGACTGTGATACCAAATGCTTTATTTGCTGGAAGTCACTTTTATATTCTGGGCAATATTCTCCCGCTATCTTCAGTCCAATTTCAAATTTTTGTAAAAGTATTTTTATAAATTTCGCTCTGCTTGCCTTAGGAATCGAAAAGCATTCTCTTAATTCTTCGATTTTCTGATCAATACAAGAATCGATATCTTCCTGTAAACGCTTCACATTAAGTTTCTTATTAGCAAAATCTACTTTAGTATAGTTGCCTTCCCCACCTTCATGAGAAAGATATAAATTCTCAACACTAAGTCCTTGTTTTAAAATTCTTAGATATTCTCCGCCGTCAGTCATAACATCTTCATCACTGTCACTGAATAAACCATGTTTAAATGCCTTCTTAATATCCTTTATTTTAAAAACATTAGTAAATAAATCTATTATAGGCTTTTGCCATTCATCTTCTTCACAAAATGAATAAGGCTTAATAGCTCCACTATAAGCCAAAGCCATTAATGAGGCACAAGAATTTGCTCCAGGCATATTAAATTCATCAACTAAAGATGACTCTACTTTTTTTGGTTTCGCTCCCAATCTCTTTAAATCTACTGCATTTAAATCCATCTTCCCAAGAATAAGTTTTATATGTTTTAAGAGTTCAAAATTTATATGTGAAGAAGCTTCTTTACTAAGAGATGGAAATCCAAAACCTCCTCCCGTAATTAAACAACCTTTCTTAATTGCATCTATCCTTTCTTTTACTAGAATAGGTGGCACATGAAGCAAATCAGCATCTAAAAAAATTACAGGGATATCTGCATCAGATTTATTCAAAACTTCTGATAACATTAATTGCATCATAGCTATATTAAGTGGAATAGATTTGAGCCCAAATCTCCAAACATTGATTGGGGCAGCGATTACAGAAATTCGCGGAAAATCTCCAGGAGTCAAATTACACATTTTTGCTGCATCATAAGTTAATTGCGTTGCAACATTTCTAATTTTTTCCTGATCATTACCATTTACAAAAAAATAAATATGGATATTTTTAAGATTAACGCCTCTTTGTAGCATGAGAGAATTTAACAGTTCTCTACAATAGCCAATTTCATCTTGATGAACACAGATAGGTATGATTACTTCTGGACGATCTTTTATAGATCTTTGAGCATTGAGTTTGCGCGCAACATCTAAACAAAAATCATACATCTCCGGTTCATGATTTTTCATAATCGTAAGATGATTAAGAAGTGCTTTTCTTAATCCTGATTTCCTTTCAGCAAGCTTCCACTCAGGACTTGTTAATCTAAGACTTGTTGGGAAATTCTCTTTTATAACTGGATCAAGCAAATGAGGTTTAATTAAATTGTGAGAATATTCTCCCTCTCCGATTTGCTTATTTGATGCAGTTAAAGGTACTTGATACAAACGATGTGAATCATTTATCATTTTTTGAGTGTCTAACTTTTCATAAATAAAAAAATTTACTGGATAAAATGCTTTTAACAAGGTTTTAGGATTAACAATGTTTGAAAGATTGGCACTTTGAAAATATTTTTTCGGTCGAGCATGAATAGCTCGCAAATTATAGGAAGAATAAACTTGTTGAAATAAAGAACTGCTTTCATGTTGTGATCTAAAAGCACTTTTAGGAAAGTCTGTTTCAGGCGAGCAGAAATGCTGAAAGCGCTTCTTTAAAGGCTTCCCAAGTTTCACTTCGCCATTATCAACAGATAACACCGCAAGAATAATAGCATATTGTAATACTTCTCGAGTAGGCTATCTAGCTACAGCTTCTCTAGCAAGTTGCCTTAAAGTAAATTGCAAAATTCCGCCATGGCGATAGTACTCAATCTCGATTGGAGTTTGTAATAAAATACGTGCAGGAATCTTCACATCTGAGCCATCTTTCTTAGTAGCTTTGATAGTTACTGCTTGATACGGTTGTAAATTATCATCAAGAGTTTCTATCTCGAAGCTCTCACTACCATCAAGTCCATTATCAGCAAGAACTTTACCTGTAACTTCAATTGGCAGAATGCCCATACCAATTAGGTTTGAGCGGTGAATTCTTTCAAATGATTCAGCAATAACTGCTCTTACTTGTAAAAGCTTTTGACCTTTAGCAGCCCAATCACGTGAACTACCATTGCCAAAAAGTTTACCTGCAAATACCACAGTACCAAGCTTTGCAGCTTTGTATTTCATCGCTCCTTCAAACACAGTCGTTAACTCAGCTGTATTAAAGTCTTTACCATCACCAAAGTACTTAGTCTTAGGACCAGAAGATCCAGGCACAAGTAAATTACTCAAACGAATGTTTGCAAAAGTACCACGAGTCATAACTCTGTCACTACCTCTACGCGAACCATAGCTATTGAAGTCGTTATCTGCTACGCCTTGCTCTCTGAGGTATTTCGCTGCATCTGAATCTTTAGCGATGTCACCTGCAGGTGAAATATGGTCAGTAGTAATTGAATCACCCAGACTTAAAAGCACACGTGCACCTTTGATACTTGAAATTTTATCCACGCCTAAATTGAAACCATCAAAGTA
>CAYQSL010000098.1:0-5812 GCA_964420165.1 uncultured Gammaproteobacteria bacterium
CACTCGGTTACCCAACTTTAGATGGTTCTCTTGGTGGTGGCTTTGTTTATGGTCTTGACTATGACAGAGTTACGATTGGTCTTGTAATCTCTCTTGATTCTAAGAACCCAAATATCAATCCACAAAAACAATTACAAGAATACAAAAAACATCCTTGGTTACAAAAAATGCTTCAAGGCGCAGAGATGTTAAATTACGGTGCTGCAGTACTTCCTGAGGGCGGTTATGCAAGCTTACCTAGCGAGTTCCAATTCAATGGTGGTCTTCTACTGGGTGATGCTCTTGGCTTACTTGATATGAAATCTTTATCAGGTGTGGACAAGGCAATTGAATCTGGTTATATCGCAGCTGAAGTAGTACTTGAAGCTTTCAAGTCCGGCAACTACACTGCTGAAGCACTTTCTGCATATCAAGAAGAGTTAACACACTCTCCATATATGGATAAACTTAAGAGCAATAAATATTTCAGAAAAGCATTTCTTGAAAATCCAAAAATGCTTGAAACATACATACCAAAAATTCTTGATAGCGTGGATTACTCTGGCAATCCTATACTTGGTGCATTACAAGTGGGTTTAACTGATCCTATAAATGCAACTAGAATAGCGATCAAAACTGCTTTATACATGAACGCTCCAAGTGAAGTTAACGAAGTTATTCATTACAAAGCTGGTTACAAAAATATTGATCCTAACTTTGATCAGAAATTAATTGCAAGAAACATTAGCCATAATGCTTTCAATAAAGATACTGTTTACTCACGTGAAGATGCAGTCTTCTACGCTAAGACTAAATACGAAGAGCATCCACATCACATCGATGAGTTCAGTGCTGATACTTGCTTGAAGTGCATTACTAAATATCAAGCAGTGAATCTTGATGTACCTTGTGTCTCTGACTGTACTGCTGAAGTACATAGACTGGACATTAGAACTGATGGTGTTAAAACGCATGGTATGTCACTTGAGAACTGTGTTCAATGCCGTACTTGTGAGTTTGTTTGCCCTGAGCAAAACCTTAGAGTTAATGCAGCATATTCTGGTGCAGGACCGGATTTCAGAGGACTTTAAACGTTATTATCATTACGCGCGTACATACATGAAGCAAGTGCCGTCATTGCGAGACCTCGCAGAGGTCGTGGCAATCCATACCACTTAAAGATTTTGGTAGTGTGGATTGCTTCGTCACTCCGTTCCTCGCAATGACGCGCCACCTTTAACCTAGCCATAACCTCTAATTGTTTAATAGAAGCATGGCTATCCAAGCTAATTCTGTAAATCTTCCTGCTACTCTGCCAACACCACCAGCACCAAAAGCTGCTGAAGTTGAGGCAAAAGCGCCAGTAGAAGCTATTGAAGCAAAGACTACAGAGAAAGCTGCGCCTAATTTTGGCGATAACAGAGTTATTCCAGAAGTACAGTTAAGCGACAAAGAAGCTAAGTTTGCTGACCAAACCTGGACAAATCTTGGTGCTCAAAAAGCTTAGTAAATCAATGTTAAACGAAGAAAATAATTTTAAAAGAGTTTCTGGAGTCATAGTTGATAACTCTAGAGCAGAATCCAAACAAAGATCTATCAATGCTCTCGGAGAGATCAATATACACGATACTACTAGATCAATTAGTAGTTCTGAAAGTCAAAGTTTCTTAGCTAAAGTAAGTTCTATTAAAAATCACAATGGTAGAAGCGATCTAGAAATCAAGCTACATGCCAAGTCACTGAGCATTTCCACCTAATTTTTTTTAATTTTCAGCCATAAGTTTTTCATTTGAGATAAGCTATAAGTGTTTAGTCAGAAAATACTCTAAATGAATATGCAAACTAACAATACTTCCCAAGCTTTAATACTATTTGATCCTAAAGTTAACTCAAGTGCGACTAATAGAACTTTTGATTTAGATACTGAAGCAAGTAGAGTTTTACAAACCGAACGTCATTCTACGGTTAGCGAAACTGAGCATTTAGCAGAACAGCACAGGCAGTTGAGATATTTAGCTGAAGTCGAAAGACTAACAAAGCTTGGAGTTTCAGTAGAAGCTGCAAGAACACTTTCCTTAGGAGAGATCAGGAAAGGAGTAGACAGACTTGCAGAAATACTACACAGAATGGAAGAGGAAACTACTACTGATGCTTCCCATTTACTTGTGGCACATCAAACAAGACTGTTGACAGCAGCAGAAGCTAATTTAAATATATCAAGCAGTGAGGTAAAAGACAGAGAAACAAAAATTACTGGCAAAAAGAGAAAAAAACAAATTAATGAACAGCGTGATGAAGAAAGTAAAAATGAAATAGCAGTTTATCGAAGAACAGGTGGTAGGAACGAAGAGAACTCTACTGGTACCAAACCAGCCAAAGAAGTACTTTCAAATAAATTTGTTAATCTTGACTCGAAAGCATATAGTTTTCACAATGTTGCTGGAGCTTATCTCGGTCAAGAGACTAGAGGATTAATTAAAGCAGCAGAAACAGCTCAAACTAAAGATCTTTTTAGTCAAGATGAGAATCTAACAAAAATGAAAATAAAAGAATTAGCTACTGCATTTTTGGTAACCATGCCTAAAGAGTTTTTAACATCTCTTTTGTCGATTATGAATCTCCAAACAGCCGAAACTAGAATTTTAAAACTAAGAGATGAACTACTTAGTAATAGATTCAGACCACTTAAAGAAAGTTTTATGAGATTACTTGATAACAATAGTAAAAATTTAAATTGGGATTCTATTATAAAAATCTTCAAAAATGAAATGAAGAGCAAAAAATGGAAGGACGGTATTGTGAAAGATACAAGTGCTACTACTAAAGGCATAAGTCCTGACTTTATAAAGAGACTTGAATTAACATGGAAAAATCAAGGTCATTTAACTAGTAAGCCAGAGCTTCTTGCAATTTAGTAAATTGAAATAAATGATCTAATTTATTCTGGTAAACTGGACTCTTAACTGGACCCCCGAATCACTGCGTGATCCGAGGATGACGAAATAAATAGATGCAAAAAAAACTTACTATTATTGGTTCTACAGGTTCAATAGGAACCCAAACCCTAGACATTATCCGCAAGCGAGCGCAGGAATTTAAAGTCATCGCTTTAAGTGCTGGTAATAACTTTACGCTACTAGTAGATCAAATCAAAGAATTTAAACCTGAGTTTGTAAGTATCGCCAACACAGATAAAGTCAAAGAACTTAAAGAATTATTTCCGCAACTTACTATTCTCAAAAATATTGAAGAGATCGCGCAAATAGAAAACATCGATATAGTCATCAGTGCCATTGTGGGAATTGCTGGTCTTAAAGCCAACCTCGAAGCGCTCAAGCACGCCAAACGCGTAGCCATAGCTAATAAAGAAACCTTGGTCTCAGCTCCGCATTTAGTAACTGAGTACCAAAAAAAATATAAATCAGAATTAATACCTATAGACAGCGAGCATGTAGCCATTCACCAATGTCTAACTCAATACATGCAAAATCCTCAACAAAACTATCAAGAGCAAGTTGAAAAGATCTTATTAACCTCATCAGGCGGACCCTTTAGAACCCTGCCACTGACTGAGTTTCAACAGATCACCAAAGCGCAAGCTTTAAATCATCCGACTTGGAAAATGGGTGCAAAAATAACTATAGATTCTGCAACTTTAATGAATAAAGGTTTGGAAATTCTGGAAGCGAAGGCACTGTTTAATCTGCCACTAGAAAAAATTCAAGTAGTAATTCATCCTCAATCAATAATTCATAGTGCGGTGACTTTTATCGATGGTAATACTATGGCGCAACTCAGCATGCCTGATATGCGAGTGCCTATCCAATATGCAATTGATTATCCAAATAAAAATGTACTTAAATTAGAAAAAACTTTTGATATTTTTGAAATCGGGAAATTAGAATTTGAAAAACCTGATTTAGAAAAATTTCCTGCCCTAAATTTAGCCTATCAAACTGGCAATAAAGGTGATAGCTTTCCAACAGTACTCAATTCAGCCAACGAAGCTGCAGTAAAACTTTTTCTGGAAGAGAAAATTCCTTTCTTGGAAATAACCAAAATTATTGAAAAACAACTCGATAAACACTCTTCACTCCAAAGTCCTCAAGTCGAAGATATTTTAAAGCTTGATAAAGAAATTAAAGAATCACTGGAATTATCTTATATATAAAGCTGACGCTCACTAAAATTCAAGTTAAAATAGATAGAAGTGGCAAATAAGTCATTCAAATTTAAAAAACTTCCGTTTAACAAGCTAGTAATTATACTGGTTTTGATTAGCTTTTTACTTACAGCGCTATTGCCGCTGTTTGCGATTGACCCGAATACAACTCGTAAAGTCACCTCTATTGATAAACAAAAAATCCTTAGCGACCTGAGCAAAAGGAAAGACGACCTAGCTTTAAAACTAAGGGAAGCCAGATTAAAGGAAGCATACGCAGCTGACCGCCTTAATAGCATTAATCGCAGGCTAAGAAAAGCTCAGGAAGATCTTCAATTAAATCAAAGATATTTGGAAACTAATAAAGTAGCTTGGGAGAAATCCAAATATAAATTAGAAAATATTCAGGACCAAAAACAAGATCTAGAAGGTGAAGCGAGAAAGCGTGTTCTTTCTATTTATAAACAAAATCGTCTAAAACTTATTGATGGCTTGATCAACTCACCAAGCGCGACTGATTACATGGATCATCTTTATTACCAAAAGAGAATCATGCAGCATGATAATCAAGTGATTGGAGCTTTGCTTGATCAAACTCAAAACATCGAAAAGTACAAAGTACTTTTAGCAGATGAGACTTCAAAAATCCAAAAAGTAAATGAAAAGTTACAAGGTCTAACACATGAGATCAACACTCAAAGACAAGCGCAAAAGCAGATACTGTCTAGATTACAGAACGAAAGAATTCTTTATGAAGATACTGAAAGACAATTGGAAAAAGAATCAGTTAAGTTAGTTTATAAAATAACTGAATTATCACCAGAAAGAGTTGATAATCCAGAAGCGACTGGAAATTTCGCTTACCCGCTTAAAGCTCGTATCACCTCACCATTCGGTCCTAGAAAGCATCCGATATTTGGTGTGAGAAGTATGCATAGTGGAATTGATTTGGCAGCTCCTCGTGGCACGCCGATCAAATCGTCCGAAGGTGGCATAGTAATTTATTCTGGTTGGTATGGTGGCTACGGTAAAGTAGTTATCATCGATCACTCTAAAGGATTCTCTACACTCTACGCGCACATGGACTCAATTGCAGTTAAAGTTGGTGACAAGCTTAAACAGGGAGAGGTAGTTGGCTACGAAGGTGCAACCGGCTATTCTACTGGTCCACATTTACACTTCGAAGTAAGATCTCAAGGTCAACCACAAAACCCAATATTATATTTGGGCGATGCTTAATATTTGAAAAATGAAAACGAAAATGAAAAAATTCTTCTCATTATTTTTAAAGATTAGTCTGTCTATAATTCTAGTTTTTCTAGTAGTCAAATTTACCAACCTCAATATTCCAAAAACAATTGAGCAACTCAAAAAAACTAATCTCTATTGGTTTGGTTTAACTACATTAATGTTTACTCTTACAGTCTTTACCAATAATTATCGTTGGATCTTACTTGCTAAGTTACTGAATTATCACATCACTTTCAAACACGGTCTGCGTATGTATTTCGAAGGCGCTTTTAGTAATAATTTCTTACCAACTAACTTCGGTGGAGACGCGCTCAGAGCCTACGATCTAAGCCGCCGCGATGGTAACTTCGTGAGAGCGGGTAGCACTGTAGTAATGGAAAGATTATTTGGTTTTGCAATGATGTTTGGCATGATACCTAT
>CAYQSL010000099.1:0-2377 GCA_964420165.1 uncultured Gammaproteobacteria bacterium
CACTGACAACATGGCAGCCCATATTATGAAAGTTCATGATATTGACTGTGTGATCGTAGGTTCTGATCGCATTACTGCCAACGGCGATGCCGCTAATAAAATTGGTACTTATGGACTTGCCATTATTGCCAAACATCACAATGTGCCATTTTTTGTCATTGCTCCAGAAAGCACTGTCGACCATAGTTTAGAGCATGGTGATTTAATTCCAATTGAAGAGAGGCACCACGAAGAAGTTTCACATATCAATGGCAAGTCATGTACTGCGGCTAGAGGTGTGGGCTTTTTCAACCCAGGATTTGATGTTACGCCAAATGAGTTAATAGAAAAGATTTTTACCGAGAATGGTGCATTCAAGCAGTAGCTTTAGCTTTTTCAAATAGACTAATCGCCTTCATTTGCACTGGTTTCTCCAAACCTAAATACTCACAAATAGTCGGTGCGATATTAGATAAACTCAAACTTACAGAAAGATTTTCTGGATCAGTACAAGGCTTACGTAAATTAATCGCACGCTTAGAATTAATAACTATAAAAGGTACTGGATTACAGCTATGTGCTGTACGCACTTCACCACTAGCATCTTGCATTTGATCAGCATTACCATGATCAGCAGTTAGCATAACTACATAACCTTCTTCAATAGCCATATTAATTACCAGTTCAAGCGATTTATCAATAGCCTCAAGAGCTTGTATCACCGCATCCCACTTGCCCGTATGTCCTACCATATCTGGGTTAGCAAAGTTACAAACAATAAGCTTGTAATCTTTTTCTTTACTCGCCATTGCTTCAAGTAATTTATCAGTAACTCCAAACAAACTCATTTCAGGCTTTAGATCATAAGTAGCAACTTTAGGACTTGGTACTACCAATCTATCTTCATTAGGATAAGGTTCCTTACGACTGCCATTAAAAAAATTAGTTACATGATTATACTTTTCAGTTTCTGCAACTCTAAATTGATTGAAACCAGCAAGTGAAACTATCTCGCCTAGGTTCATTGCATAATCTTGCTTCGGTAAAGTATCATGCGTAAAAGCAATTGGTAAACCTAGTTCATTACTATATTCAGCAAAGCAAGTATAACGAAGATTTTTCAAACCACTATCTACACCTAATCTTTTAGAAATTTCTTTAGCGCGATCCGGACGGAAGTTAAAAAATATTACTGAATCATTATCAGTAATCAAACCTTTCTCATCAATTACAGTAGGGAAAATAAATTCATCAGAGTTACCAGTTGGATTGCCACCATCAGCAGCAAGCTTATAACCATTAGTGATAGCTTCAGCAGCACTATTAGCTTTCAAGCCAATACCTTTCACTACACAGTCATACCATTTCTCAACTCTATCCCAGTTATTGTCACGATCCATTCCCCAATATCTACCACCAACAGTAGCGATATTAATTTTAGACATCAATCGTTTCATTAGATGCTCTGCTACATAAGGAGGATCATCGCGTCCATCACTAATAGCATGAAGGTAAACTTGGCTATCTGCCAAACCTTCGTGTCGAGCAAATTCTATCAATGCATCTACATGACCTAAATGAGCATGAACATCACCCTCGGAAATCAAGCCCATCAAATGCACTTTAGAATTATTTTTCTTAGCATGCTCAAAAGCTGCAAGCAAAACCTGATTCTTAAAGAACTCTCCGGTTTTAACTAAATCAGAAATTTGGGTAAGCTTTTGTTTGTTAATTCTGCCAGCGCCAATATTTTCATGACCAACTTCTGAGTTGCCCATAATGCCCTCAGGGAGCCCAACATAGACACCACTTGCATTAAGTAAAGTATTTGGATAGTTAGCTACTAAACTTCTATAAAAGGGGATCTTAGCTGCTTCAATTGCGTTTGCAGGTGATCCTGGATTGTAGCCCCAGCCATCAAGTATGAGTAAGAGTACGTTTTGGTTCTGGTTTTGGTTTGTCATTTTTAATCTCTTTATTTTTTTCTTTCTCTTCTTTAGCGCCTTCTTCCTTGGCTTTCAGGGCATCTTCCTTAGCTTTAGCATCGCCTAAGAATTCTTCAACGTTCATTTTACCAAAATAAGCCTCAAAGATTTTCCTTGCTACTGGAGCTGCCACAGAACCCCCATGACCACCACCTTCCACAAATACCACCACAAGGATCTCAGGATCTTCAGCAGGGGCGTAAGCTGCAAACCAACCATGAGTAGTATGTTTATAACCCTTAACCTCAGCAGAACCCGTTTTACCAACTACTTTAATATCTTCAAATCTTGAAGCTCCACCTGTTCCTTCTGCAACACATTTTTCAAGGCCTCTTCTGATAACGCCAAGTGTTTTCTTAGAAGCTCCAGAGATAGGTTTAAGTTTTTCTTTTTTAGAATTTTTAACTAGATGT
>CAYQSL010000099.1:2387-5777 GCA_964420165.1 uncultured Gammaproteobacteria bacterium
GAGGAGTAAAACCATTATTTGCAATACCCGCAAACATCTTAGCAGCTTGCATTGGCGTAAGTAGTAAGAAACTTTGCCCAATAGCCAGATGCAAAGTATTACCAGGATACCAAGCTTCTTTAACATGTTTCTTTTTCCATTCTGGATCTGGAACTATGCCGCTGGACTCACCAATCAATTCAATACCAGTTGGCTTACCAGCACCAAACTCTCTAGCAACATCTGCAATCCACTCGGGCTTCATACGTTTAGCAATTTGATAGAAGTAAGTATTTCTAGACCAAGCCAACGCTTCAAGAAGATTTATATTGCCTTCTTTATTGGTCCAATCTCCAAATCTAAATCCACCTAATTGATAGCCACCACTTACATGTAAAACTTCTCCTTGCGAAGCAACACCATGCTCAAGACCAGCAATACTGGTAAATGGCTTCCAAATACTTCCAGGAGTATATGCGGAAACAGCTCTATTGATAAAAGCTTTTCTTTGCATAAGAGCTGTATAAACAGATCCTGGTACACCTTTGGTGAAAATATTTGGATCAAAAGCTGGCGTACTAACTAAAGCCAAGACTTCACCAGTTTTAGGATTCATAGCAATCGCAGCGCCCATAGTATTTTTCAACGATTCATAAGCAACTCTTTGTAAATTCAAATCTATTGTTGTTTGTAAATCTTTACCTTTGCGAGCTTTCTGATAAAAGGTTTTGGAATTTTTATTTCTCAAGCTCTTACCATGACGATCAACATAGACACGTGATTCGCCACGAGTACCTTGTAAAAGAGTGTCATAAACTTTTTCCAAACCATCTTTACCTACAACATCTCCAAGAATCAAACCTTTAACATGACCTTCTTGCAATTCACGTTCATTGATTTGACCTACATAACCTACTACATGAGCGCAAGCTTCTTTATTTGGATAGTACCTCATAGCCTGCTTCTCAACAGCAACTCCAGGTAGTTTCTTTTCATTTTCAAAAATTTTAATTGCAGTTTCTACCGGCACATCTTCATCTAAAGTCAGCGGCAATGGCATTAAAGGATCCATTTCTTTAAAGATTTTTTTGATTTCTGTGTAGTCTTTATCTATAAAACTTGATAATAAAGTTGCAACAATTTCTTTGTCTTGATCATCGCGCAGCACTCCTGGATAAACAATCACACTAAGAGTTTGTTTACTAGTAGCAAGAATATTTCCGTGTCTATCATAAATAACTCCACGTGGTGCTCTTAAGATTGACAATCTGGTTGTGTTATTTTTGGCAAGAACTTTATATTTCTCATGCTCAAAAACTTGAAGCTGAAGCAATCTTAACCCCAATATTGAAGCAAGGATAATGGTTAAGTAATAAAGAATATTGCTTTGATTCGACATTTAGATCAAGAACTCTACTAGTTTACAATGATTTTCTGAAGCTAGCTTGATCAACCCTTAATGCTCTAGAATTAATTTAGATGGCAAGCGAATTAATGATCGATATTAAAAATCTCAGAAAATCCTATGGGGATAATCTGATTTTTGAAGATATTAATTTAGAAATCCATAAAGGGGAGACTCTGGCATTAATTGGCTTTTCCGGCTCAGGCAAAAGTACCCTATTGCAAATTATTGCCGGTTTGGAAGAACCTGATTCTGGAGAAGTAAAACTAGGAAGCCAAAAACTTGGAATGGCTTTCCAATACTCAGCCCTTTTTGATTCCATGACTATAGAAGATAATGTAGCTTTCCCTTTATGCGTAGGAGAACATGCTGAGCCACTTCCTCCAGAGGAAATAGATCGACTAGTATCTGAGAAACTTAGCTTCGTCGGTTTATCTGGGATAGAAAATCTTTTCCCAAATGAACTTTCTGGTGGTATGAAAAAAAGAGTTAGCTTTGCAAGAGCAATTATCAATGACCCAGAAATTATTCTTTATGATGAGCCTACCGCAGGATTAGATCCAGTAGCTAGTACCATTATCGAAGACATGATAGTTAAACTTCAAAGCAGGACTAACTCTGCAGGTATAGTTGTAACCCACCAAAGATCAACGATTCGAAGAGCCGCAAACAAAGTAGCCATGCTCTATGGCGGTCATATTGTTTGGTCAGGTACTTCAAAAGAACTCTTTGATGAAAAAAATGACAATGAGTTTGCTAAACAGTTCCGCGAAGGTAACATCGAAGGACCAATGGTCGTCCAGTCATAAGCCTCGTCATCCTCAGCCTGAAAGGCTGGGGATCCAGAAACTACTTTATTTCTTTGCCACCGAAGAAATTAAGTCCAGCACCAACAACTTCATCAAGTTTTAAATTTTGATTAGAAAGCTCAGTAGATTCATACGGAGAGCTTCCTGATTCTTGGACTTTAGTTGGTTCAGCCTGAGCTTGAGCAATCGCTGGCTCTTTACTAGCTTCGCTAGCCCCTGGCATCTCATCAGCCACCTCTACTTGCATATCTTGCACCGTAGTTCCTAAGCTCTTTTCAATAGCAGATTGAATTTCTTCTTTTCTAGCTTCTAGCTTAGTTTTAAGGAATTTGAATTTCACCGGCATTTGAATGAAGGCTGTACCATTTTTGACCTCTACAAACTTAGCTTGACTACTAACATACATGCCACGCGAACCAGGAGATAAGTAATCCAAGAAAGCTTCACCTGAAGCTTTTGCACTACTCTGAACCTGCGGCTCAGCCTGCACTACTTCTACTTTTGGGAAAGTTTGTACTGGAATTGGCTTAGCTTGAGCTTGAGGTTTTGGAATTGCCTGCTCTGGAACCCTATTAGGCACTGGCTTAGAAGCTGCGGCGGGTGCTCCACTCTCCAAAGCATCGATTCTAACCAGTAAGTCTTTTACAACTAAAATATCTGCTCTATAACAAATTTTCACCAGCCAAGCTTTAAATAGATTTTTGCTATTGCCAGACTGTTTGATTTTATTTTCAAGTTCTGTAAGTGAATCAATGATTTGTACTATTTCAAAGTTTTCAATTTTCTCCTCTTTAAGCAAAGCAATAAGCTCTTGAAGATTTTCAGCATAAGTAGCTTTAATCTCCAAACCATTATTTGCTTCAAGTAAAGTCAAGAAGTAGTTAGTAAGTTCCTTAGTAATCAGCAAGGCATCTCTACCCGCTGCCAGAAGCTCATCAATTTGCTCAAGCAAGGCTTGGGGATTACGTTTCAAAATATTAGTAACTAATTCATTTAGTTCTTTAAGAGCTACTGTTCCTAAGATCTCCAGAACTCTATTGATGTCAATTGCATCAGTTTTGTTTGAGAAAACACTTAATTGATCCAAAAGACTCAAAGCATCACGCATTGCACCATCTGAATGATCCGCAATTACTCTAATTACTTCATCATTGATATTAATTTCTTCTTTAGTAACAACGAAGTTCAGACGCTCAC
>CAYQSL010000100.1:0-5769 GCA_964420165.1 uncultured Gammaproteobacteria bacterium
ATACAGAAAGCTTTATTTCAGCTGCATCGTTCCAAGAAACTACTAGAATTCTTGCGGAAGCTGCAATCAAAGGTAAAGTGGATTGGTTGCACGGTCTTAAAGAGAACATCATCATTGGTAGACTTATTCCTTCTGGAACTGGTTTCAATGAAGAAGTTGATGGAGACACTGCGCTTAAAGGTACTGACAAGGATCGTGAAGATCTTGTAGCATCAATCTAAGCTATTTACCTTAGCCTCTGCCAGCAACATCCTCTAAAAGTACTAATCAATAAGTACCGTATGAACGCATAAAATACTTATGCTCAGAGGTTTATATACTTCTGCAACAGGAATGCAGGTACAAAAAGATATGCAGCAAGTAATTGCTGACAATCTTGCTAATTCAAGCACTAGCGGTTTTAAATCATATGATCTTATTCAGCGTGTACATGCGGAAAGGAAAATTTCAAACTCATCAACTGGTGGCGAGGTTGGTGAATTAACCTATGGTGCAGAGACCTATGATACAAACTTTAATTTTGCCCAAGGTGCTCTAAGACAAACCAATAACCCTTTAGATCTTTCAATAAGTGGTGAAGGATTTTTTGCAGTTCAAGACCCTCAAGGTAAAGTGAACTATACTCGTAACGGACATTTCACTCTTGATGGTGATGGATTTTTATGTACTCAAAGTGGTGATTTAGTTTTAGATTCAGGTTTTGCTCCAGTCTATATTGGTAATCAAGGTGCAAGCAATGTAAACGTTCTGCGCAATGGTAATTTAATCGTAGATGGTCAATTAAATACCAATCTAAAAGCTTATAACTTCCCTCCAGGAACAGTAATAATTAGGCAGGGTAGTGATAAATTTACTAGCGATAGTCAGAATATCACTATGAATATTGAACAAGGGGCATTATTCAATCAAGGTTTTATAGAAACTTCTAATGTAAGTACAATTAAAGCAGCGTCTCAGATGGTCCAAGTTATGCGTATTTATGAAGCTAACCAAAAGGCTATTCAAGCTCAAACTGAGACTATGAATATGCTTATGAGAATTTCTGATAGTATATAAATTATGGATAATGCAGGGATTGCAGGCGCATTGGGCAAAATAGTTGCTGGACTTTATATTGTCAGTCTTAAAGATGATGATCAAGAAGCAGGCTTCCTTGCCAGCTGGGTTCAACAAGCAGGTTTTAAACCACCAATGCTAACCATCTCTTTTAATAAAGAGCGTGAACATCACTTCAATCTTTTAACTGCTAGCGGACATTTGGTAGTGAACATTATGTCTAAAGAAAATGGCAAAACTATGTCACGTTTCTTCAAACCTGCACCAGAAGTAGGAAGCATCTTTGATGATTTGGAAACTTTTACTGCAAGTACCGGAGTGCCGATACTTAAAGACTCACTTGGATTTCTTGAATGCCGTTACAAATCTGAAATGCATAGTGGAGATCATATTATTGTTTTGCTAGAAATTATTAATGGTGGCATTAATAATCCTGCTTTAGAGCCTTCGGTTCATATACGCAAAGATGGCTTCACATATTAACTACATCGACGTAGATTCAATTCTTCTTGCTCCATCTTGGCAGCATCTTTTTGGCACAGATCCACTTGGTAGAGACTTACTCACACGTGTAGTGCAAGGCTCTGGAATGAGCTTGTCAATTGCCTTTCTGACAGCATTTATTAGTTTAGTTATTGGTGTGAGCTTGGGTGCTCTTGCAGCCTATAAAGGTGGTTTAATCGATGAAGCAATTGTAAAATCAATTGATTTTCTCTATGCGCTTCCTGATTTATTAGTTTTGTCTTTAGTGGCTTTATTTGTAGCCCGCTCTACAAGCGGTATTGTAATTGGGCTGGCTTTTATCAATTGGATGGACATGGCAAGGTTGGTGCGCTCTGAACTCGCCAAGATTAAACACGAAGAATTTGTCGATGCCGCAAGAGTAATAGGCATGCAAGATATAGCTATAGTGATTAAACATCTACTACCAAATATTATCGGTATTATTATTGTGGCTTTGAGCTTTACAATTCCTAGAGCAATACTTGCAGAAAGTACTTTGAGTTTTATAGGCTTGGGCATTTCTCCACCTGACACGAGCTGGGGCACTCTTGCCGGAGATGCTTGGCAATATTTAAGAAGTGACCCCCATTTGATTTTCTTTCCAGCGCTGATGATTTTTCTTACAGTATTTAGTTTCAATCTTTTTGGAGATTATCTGCGTGATCGCTTTGACCCCAAGGCTCGTTTGTCACTCCTAAGAAAGTAAATACATAAAAATTCTATTTAAATAGGTCATATGATTAATTACATATCGATTAATTTCAATGTTAATATAGGACTATTATGAAAATTGGCAGCTTTAAATCTTTTCCTATTAGAAACCAAGCCGGTTTAACTCTTGTAGAGTTAATGGTTGTAGTAGTTATCATTGGTATTTTGGCGACGATAGCTATCCCTAACTTGATGGAAGCGCAAGACAAAGCGAAGAACGCTACTGTTATCGCTGCTGCAAATGCACTTACTTCTAACATCCAAATCGCTGCTGTAGACACGGGTGGAATTATTCCTGAATCAGTATATGAAGTGGAAGAACTTGGTGCTACTAAAAAACTTTTAAACCCATTTAACAAACAGCAGATCCAATTAGTTGAAGGTATCGCAGATCCAGATCAAGACATGCCTGGAACACTTGGCTATGAGCCGAATGTAACTCTTGCTAAACCTTTTAGAGCAGGTCTTGATAAAGAGCCTGAGCTTGAACCAATGGTTGGTGGCTTTGTAGTTACTGGTCTTGGAATTATCAAAGGCGAGCCAGCGATTATCGTTGCGCTTGATAATGGTTAATTAGTTTAAATCATTTAAAGTGAAAGATTTTTTTTTGAAAAGCCCATTCAAATAAATTACTAGGTTTAAATGGATATGGTGCTTTTTGAATTTCAAGACAGCAGTATTTATCTGTTTTATTAAGGTAGATCCTTACATTAATGCCTTCTTTAGCAAGAGAGTTTTCAACTGAGGTAAATATTTCATTTATGGCTTGATTAAAATATTGCATTTTTTCTTCACGATCATGCATATCAGTGTTTATTGATAGTTGGTTATTCATTACTTTATCAATTTGATCATTACTTAATTTAAGTCCAAATTTTAGAGTTGCTTCATCGATTAGATCGTAATTTATACTGCTAATGCTTGCAAAGCCACCAGGCATAAGTTTTTTACAGATTAAAATTAAATAGTCTTCCAATGAGTTTAATCTATTTGCAGAGTAGTTAACTTCACCAAATGTTTCATAAATTAAATGAAATTCTGGAAAATCACTAAGTTCTTTTATTGAACGCCAGTTCAGGTCGTTCTTGTGTAATTTTGAGAACCTAAACTCTCCTCTTAGTTGTTGAGCAGCTCTTTTTACCAAGCCAGTTGAATATACTTTTAATTTTCCAGATTTAATTTCTTCAGCAAATTTGGTTCTAATTTCATCTGTAGCTAAGCCGGTGCCAGCCCCAAGTTCTAAAATTCTTACTTTTTGATTTGTACTTAATAGTTTTGGTATAACGCTTTTGATTAAAGATCTGGAATGGTAATGTTCTGCAGGATATTGAGGGGTCATGCTAGCTTCTATTCCTGGTAGTCTATGTTCAATTAAAAAACTATGCCCCCTCATTGCGGGATAATGATATAGAGGACAGCTCCCAGTTTCTTCATGACTTCTATCGCTTTTTCCTTGTTTGCTTTGCGTTGGTTCAGGATTGTAATATACAACTCTTTCATAGCTACTGGCACCTTTCCATTGTGTAAGTCCAAGCCCTTTTGTCTCATTAGGCATAGAAAATTTACATGCTTGTAATGGTTTAATTTTCATCTATGCAGATAATACCATAGGTGTTATTTAGTTTAGATTTATACGTATAAATTTGCTAAAATTAGGGTAAAGAATACGTATAATGTCTCGCCAAAAGAAATTAACTTTAAGTATTGATGCAGGAGTTATTGACTCAGCAAAAAAATACGCAGCGGAAAGTGGCCGTAGTCTTTCAGATATTGTAGAAAATGTTTTGGCAGGTTTAGTAGTACCAAATAGTGAGCCTAAGAGAAAATCAGAAAAAATTAATGCAAAATTTTCTCCTGATTTAGAGAAAATTAGAGGAGTTATTAAACTTCCTGCTGATTTTGATCATAAGAAATTTAAAGCAGATAGATTGAGTAAAAAATATTTGTGAGCTATAAAAAAGTTTTTTTTGATACGGACCTAATTATAGACTTTGTTTCCCAAAGGCAGCCTTTTTTTTCTTTAGCAAATCAAATCTTTAGTTTGATGGATAGGAGTCAAATTAAGGCTTACACATCATCAGTAATCATTGCCAATATTTATTATTTACTTGAATATAGATTGAAAATAAAAAATTCACGATCTATTGTAAAAACATTAGTTAATAGAATAAAAATTTTAGAGACTACAGAAGATCATATACGTAAGTCTTTGGATTACGAATTACTTGCTGATTTTGAAGATGCTTTGCAAATTTTCTGTGCTTTGGAAGCAGATATTGATTGCATTGTAACTAGAAATGTAAAAGATTTTAAAAATGATTTAGGCTTGAGAATCTTTAGTCCAGAGGAGTTTTTAGCGATAATAGAGTCTTAATTGGCTTCTAAAAATCTTAAACTTACCTCTCTGACAAGGTTTGATGATATAATCTTTGGGTTGTGAAATTAGACGTGCAAGAGAATTCAGATATAACTAACTTACAAGCCGAGCGTTTACGCAAGCTAGAAGAGCTCAAGAAGCTTGGGATAGATCCATATCCATATAACTTTAAACGCAGCCATTTATGTGCTGAGCTGCAAGAGAAATACAAAGACCTGGCTAATGAAGAGCGCACTGAAGATGAAGTGATAGTAGCTGGCAGAGTTACTAATCAACGTAACGATTGGATGTTCGTGGACATGCAAGATGTAAGCGGCAGAATTCAATTATTCTCAGATGCTAAAACTCGTCCTGAACAACTACAGAAATTATTACCACTTTTTGATAAGGGTGATTTGATTGGTGTGCGCGGTAAGATCCGTCGTACTCCACGTGGTGAACTTACTATCGATATGGAAGAAGTGACTTTGCTTTGTAAAACACTGCAACCACTTCCAGAAATTATTGAAGGTAAACAACGTCGTCTTGGAATAGCTGATGTAGAAACTAGATACAGGCAGCGTTACCTGGATTTAATTGTTAATCCTAAGTCTAAGGAGAATCTTTACAAACGTTCAATAATGGTAAGAGAGATCAGAAACTTTCTTGATGATAGAGCCTTTATTGAAATTGAAACTCCTATTTTAAATACTGAAGCTGGTGGCGCTGCGGCTAAACCATTTACTACGCATCACAATGCTTTAGATATGGGCTTGTATTTGCGAATTGCAACGGAACTGCATCTTAAAAGACTGGCTGTGGGCGGCTTTGAGCGTGTTTATGAAATGGGCAGAATCTTTAGAAATGAAGGTATCAGTATTAAACACAATCCTGAGTTTACTTCTATCGAGATGTATTGGGCTTACTCTGATCTTTACGACATGATGAACATGACTGAAGAATTGATCAGATATGTTTGTGAGAAAGTAACAGGGTCTTTGGTGATTAATTATCAAGGCACTGAGATTGATTTCTCTAAACCATTCCGTCGCGTGACCATGCAAGATATTGTCAAAGAAGCTACTGGAGAGGTTTTGGTAGGCAAGGCTCTTAATGAAGCTTTTGAAAGACATTGCGAAGCT
>CAYQSL010000101.1:0-5761 GCA_964420165.1 uncultured Gammaproteobacteria bacterium
GGACAATACGTAGATATGTTCGATGCTGGTATTGTAGATCCAGTTAAAGTTAGCCGTACTGCATTACAAAATGCATGTTCAGTAGCAGGACAAATCCTTCTTACTGATGCTGTTGTAATTGAAGTAAGAGAGAAAGAACCTAGTATGCCAGCTGGTGCTGGAATGCCTGGCTACTAAAACTCGGCGTGGAGTGAACGGCTGTAAATGCCGTCATTCTCAGCCCGAAGGGCTGGGAATCCAATCAACCAAAATCATAAATTCACGACAAAGCCCTCTCATTGAGAGGGCTTTGTTTTTTAGAGCTTTTAGTATGAGTATTGACTTTTTGGCAACGGACGGGTTATTATGTGTTGTATGGCTGTAAATGCTTCTAATACAAACCAAGTCCTTATCATTGATCACAACAAAGAGAGTAGAGATTTATCTGCTCAGTGTGCAAGTGTGGCATTGAGTAACTTAGAGATGACTGATGTTCCTGTGCTGAAACTTGCAAATTCAGATCAAGCCAGATTATATTTAAATACTTTATCCCAGCCAGCTAATTTAGTTGTTTTAGGAGAGGATCGAATGTCCCATGACAGCGGTTATGATTATAGGGGTACTAATGCTGCTAATCCTACAACTAGAAGTGACTTCACTTTAGTTGATATAGGTAAAGCCCTGAGTGATTGGCAGAAAAAAAATTCAGGAAATAAATTTTTCTTAGCTGGTTTTGCAAGTGCATTTGCAAGTGATTCTATTAATAAATTACATGAGAGCCCATTAAATATGACTCCTACTAAATATGAATTTGCACAATCAAAATCAGTCAGGAATTCATGGTTACCTAATAATTTTGTTATTAGTAAGTATCATAATCATAAGGAGACCACTCCTGAAGCTAAAACAAAGATGTTTATGAGTATTCTAAGTCATGCGGATAATCTCTTTAGGGCAGCGGTATAGCTAAATATAAAAAAATCCTAAGATATAGCAAATATACTAGTAATTAATTATAGAATTTTCAAAACCAAGGTACCAAGGGCTTTCTAGCAAGTCCTAAAACCTGAATTCTAAAGGCGCGGTGTCTTTATGAAGCAAAGATGGTTAGGCCATCCTACGCTCTTCGAGCTTCGGACGGTAAACTAAACTATCTGAAACACAATTACCAAAAGCTCTTCCTTGTGAAGGGCTTTTGTTTTTTTAAGGCTTGGATTGCCATCACGTAGTAAAATTTTTAGCAAATGCAATATTTAATCACAGCTAAAGATCACACCGATTTAGGTGCTTATGAAAGAAGAATGAGCGCAAGACCAGCACACGTAGAGTACTGTGATGTGCTCAGGACGGCAGGTACTATGATTTTTGGTGCTGCTTTAATGGACGAAGCTCGTGAAAAAATGATTGGTTCAGTTATGGTTTTTGACTTTGCTTCGGATGCAGAACTTGAAGACTGGAAAGTAAAAGAACCTTATATAACTAACAATGTTTGGCAAGATATTGAGGTTAAGCCTTGTAATCTAGGACCGAGTTTCAGAGATTTGTTGAAGGCATAAGCCAATGGCTGTTTAAACAGTCTGTTCTATTGCCAAAAGTTTAGTCTTTATATCCAGACCACCTGCATAGCCACCTAGTGTACCGTCAGCTGCGATAACTCTATGACAGGGAACGATTATTGAAAGTGGGTTTCTGCCATTGGCTGAACCGACTGCACGAACTGCTCTAGGGTTTTTGATTTTGGCTGCGATGTCTTTATAGGAAACAGTTTTACCGTATGGAATTTTGCTAAGTTGTTGCCAAACAGTTCTTTGGAATGTAGTGCCTGAGACTATATCAAAGGGCAAATCAAACTGAGTGCGTTTGCTTTGAAAATATTCTTCAAGTTGTCTAACTGTTTTAGAAAGTATTTTAATTACAGGATCAGAACTTATTAATGACTTTGCCATTGGAGCTGATTGTTTAGTCCAATAAATTCCTTGAAGACCTTTATCTGAGGCAACTAGATAAAGAGGTCCGATTGGGGATTTTAGTAAGTATTGAGTGGTCATTAAAAATGGTCGGGGTAGCACGCGACCTTAGAGGTCGCAAAGAAGGATAGAACCTACAGGTTCAAATTCTATGATGTTAAGTAAAAATGGTCGGGGTAGCAGGATTTGAACCTACGGCCTCTTCGTCCCAAGCGAAGCGCTCTACCAAGCTGAGCCATACCCCGAAGTATGGATTCTCTTGAATAAAAAACAGCCAAGCTGAGTCTTACTCGAAAGCAACTAACATTATATACAAAAAGCCTTTTAAAATCTGTCTTCGAACCTTCTACCTAAGCTTCTATATATTTTCTTAAAAATCTCTCTAGTTAAGTAGAGCAATAGCAATAGATTCTACAAGTTCATCTTTATTGAAGCTTTTCTGCCAAGAGGAGTCAGTAAAAATTTCTTCTAGTGAAATTGGTGTGGCGTTTTTACCATCAGAGCTTTCTGCCAAATCATGCTCACTTTTAAATAAATTAATGCCAATACCTATGATTAAAAATTTCTCTTCGTTGTGATTAGTGATCTCAATTAAAATTCCAGCAAGTTTCTTTTCTTGGTAATAAATATCATTGATTGGTTTTAAATATAAATCATCTAACAAAGATGAATCAAAAAATTCCTTGAGTACCTCAATTAAAACTAGTCCAGTTTTTTTGGTTATAGATTCTGCTAGTTCAATTAATGATTGTGGCTTGCTTAGTAATCCATCATCAAGTTTTTTTGCTAGGCTCATGTAGATACCTTTACCTGCAGGAGATGACCAAGTGCGTCCAAATCTTCCTTTGCCAGAATTCTGTTGATCAGCGAAAACCAAAAGCGCTTCCTTATAGGGACTTTCATTTTTTAGAAGTTTTTTGATTTCTTCTTGGGTGGAATTTATTTCTTTATAAAAGAATTTTCTCATTGCTACTAAAGGGTTTTGACAGATTAACTAGATATAAAACTTTATCTCCCAATAATTTTAACTAAAGTTTATGATCTAGATGCCCGATAGCAAAGATTAACAGAGCTTTGTGCTCTTTTGGTAATTTTGTTATGAAAAAAAAACTGGGCATAGTTTTCGTAATTATATTTGTTTGCAATTTACTACCAGTGGCTGTTTTAGCTAAAAAATCTGGTGGCGGGAGTATCCTGGGCTTTGATCCTGGGAACTGTAAAGAAGTCTCCTCTGAAGACGGATCAAGTTTTACAGTTTGTGTAACCAAGAACACTCCAGAATCTGAATTAACCAGAGAAAATTTTTATCAATTACAGCAAGCAGTTAAATCTCTTGCCATAAACTCTAATGGTAAAGCTGTGAAAAAAATACCTGCGGATATGAACTTTGCTTGCGCGCAAACTACTGTTCCACCTACTATGCCTCCGCCGGCGACGATAGATCCGTGTGCTGGTGATGTAGGGAAATCTAATCCGATGTGCTCTAACTATGATCCATGCTATGGACCAATGGGGATGATGAACCCAATGTGTCCTGGTTATGTACCACCGCCAGATCCATGTGCCGGTGATCCAGGTAAATCTAATCCAATGTGTTCTAATTATGATCCATGTTATGGACCGTCAGCAATGATGAACCCAATGTGTCCTGGATATATGCCACCAGCTTATTACTAAGATTATTTATTAGCTTGTTGAATAGGTGAATCTTTCCTAGCTAATGCAGTTCGGAATTGCAAGGCAATTTGATGAGTCATTAAATCCTGGGCTGAGAATTTATTATCAAAGCAAATCATAAAAGTTCCATTTTCAAGCTTAGCTAGATAGATAGGTTCTTGCCAAAGTTGTAATTCGGTAATTTTTTTGCCAGTTTGTTCCTCTAAAAGCTCTTTATCTATCTTAGGATTATTTAAATAAACAAAACTATCAATTTTTTCAAAAGGAACTTTTGCCTCATTGGTAAATTTTTCATATCCGGTATAACCAGGTGCAGCTAAGGCTTTTAAGTAGAATGCGATTTTATCTAAGAGTTGAGTTGCTTTATCATCGCTTTCATTTACATGAGAGAACTTTATTACGAGATCATCTTGACCAGGGAAAGAAAGTTTCCTTTCGGTGGACACTAACGATTGTTTTACTTCTGATTTATTAGTTGTTTCTTTCTTCTTGCTATTTTCTGTCTTAGGAGGTTTAGCTATTCCCTGATTGGTCAATCTTTCAGGAGACTCATCTACTAAGGATTGGGATCTAATTATCCTTGATTCACTTGAAGCATTAATTTCTTGATTCGATGCTCCAAAATGTTGCCAACCTACAACTCCTGCAACTAATGAAGCTACAACTCCACTAGTCCCCATTGCAACTGAGGTTTTAGGATGACGTTTAAACCAACTAGCTTTTTTTGGAGTTTGAATTTTAGCTGCAACTTGTTGTTCAATAAAGGTTTCAATATCACTTCTATTCATTGCTGACTTAGTTTTAAATTCACTACTTATTAAATTAGGATTATTCTGCGCGATATTGATTAAAATTTCAGCAATTGCCAGATGGAAAATGGCATTGCTTTTCTTATAATTAACATCAATTAAATCCGCAGTTTCACTGTCTGATAATGTTCTTCCAAGTTGCTCTTCTAATTGAGGTTTTATTTCATCTGCATATTTAGCTACATTATCAGTAGCTACTAGAGTTTGATTAAGATTACTACGGTCTTTGAAGAATTGAATTAAAGCTAATGTTCTTTCTGAATCACTAAAAGATCTGGCGATCGTGTTGATCAAATCTTGACTTATATTTTTTTTGGCTGCATCACGCTGCAAAATGGCTACACCCTCTGCTTCTAAAAGGTTTAATCCAAAGCCTTTGATATTTCTAGCTACCGCATTTAAAATATAGTTTTCTGTGTAATAACTTGGGGTTTCAAGACTATCTTCTACTTTTTCTGGTTCGTCAAACCAAGTACCTGACTTGTTGTGTAAATCATCTTCGACTTCTGCTGCTGTCTTGCCAAGTCCCTTGTGTATAGTTTCAGAGAAAGTGAAATCTTGACTTGTTAAAGGAGGATATTTTTCATTCTTTATTCTAATTTTCTCGGGATCAACTTTCCTTGCTCTAGGTATCCCATGGTTGTGTAATTGTTCTAAAGCAGCAAGATTTGAATTATATAGATTGTCACCTTGTGTAACTAAGGCATCATCATTAGTAACTTCATTTGATGCTCTCCGATCTTTATCACCTGATAGTTGGACTTGTGACAGTTCTATTAATAAATCAGCAACTGCTTGAGCTTTAACAAGTGTTGGTCTGCCGTTAGTATCATTTAATTTCTCATCTACTATTTTTTGAGCAAATATAGATGCATCAACATTGTGATTAGAAGCAACAACTCCTAATCTATAAACTAAATCATCCAAGCTTGTTGCCCGCTCATAGCAAAGCTGAGCTTCACTTATTAATGTAGCTCTTCTATCTGAAAAGATTTTAGCGACTGAACTTTCAAGCTCTTGGGTTGATTTAACGCTTATCATTAAGTACTGCTCCTACAGCGATTCAATATAACAATACATTATAAGAATTATTTTTGCTTATTTTTGTTCCGGCTCTTATTTTTAGATCAAGCTTTTTCAATAAAATTTTGCGAGCTCTTATCCAGCCTTGCCCAAAAATTATAATCGTGGGATTAATTAAAGAATATGGCTATAAATTTTGAATTTTCCGATACCCAGAAAGACCTTCAGAAACTCGCAAGAGATTTTGCTGAAAAAGAAATAAAACCTCAGGCCGAGCATCATGACCGTGAAGCTAAATTCCCTTTG
>CAYQSL010000102.1:0-5748 GCA_964420165.1 uncultured Gammaproteobacteria bacterium
CTGAGCAGGTTATAAATTAAACTTGTACTTAAACGATCGACCATAGACTATCCTTCCTCATAACGAAACAAAATCAAAAATATTCATTTTTAATATGGCAGCACTAGCTTGTAAACTAGAGTTCAAGACAGTTTGCGCCACGCTAACTTTTTGTATTGCATCGACAACTGGAATTTTTGCAATATTAGCTTGATCTGTTTTTAATGCATCAATGCCATCTAAATCTTTCTTTGTACCATCATTGAATTTTTTTACCAAGTCGCCAAGTTTAGCTTGAGCATTAATAAGCCTATCTAAGTTTTCTTGGATATCAATGAGAGTACTTCTGATTGCTGCTGTGTCATTAGTGTTATAAGCTGTATCGAGCCTAGCCAAAGCTTCTCTAATGTCTCCACTTATGCCCTTCGCCGTAGTTGCTCTCAAGCCAAGGCTTGACAGACTGTTTGGCAAAGAGTTTCCAGGATTAACAATGATTGCAGCACTGGCATTATCAATACTACCGGTTATAGTGCTAGTAGTGAATGCAAGCTTACCAGCATTATTACTAACGATAGTTCCAGAGCCACCTGCAGTAGTAAATGCTGTATTAATTTTATTGACGATATCAGTAATAGTATCGCCACTTGCAAAGGCAACGTCACCAAGATCGATATCGTTCTTACCATCATTAACGACTAAATTCATTTCAGCATTCGCAGCAAGCGGTGATGTAAAAGCAATTCCGGTATAAGTTGCTGGCTCAGCAGTTTTAGAGAAAATTTCTTGTAAGCTGATACTAGATTGGATACCTTCTACAGATCTTTCTCCAAGATCTGTCTGCGCTTCTTTATAATCTGCATTATTAAATAAACTATTTGGTACATGGTCAACTACAGTGAGATCACTTTGTTTACCACCAAAAATAAATTTATTACCTAACTTAGTATTTGCAAGTTGGTATAAATTTTCTCCAAGACTTCTCAATTGGACTCCCAAAATTTCCAGATCTTCTCTAGCAGTAGTATCAGAACCACCTTGTAAAGCATCGGTTTTAATTTGATCCAAAATATCTTTCATATTGCCAAGTGCAGATTCTGCAAGCTCTAATTCAGTAGCAGCCTTACTATGGTTCTCTGAAAGTTTTTTAGAATGCTCAATAAGGCCTGTGACTTGAATTAAATCTTTCGAGCCGCCTATTTCGTCGTAATTATTTAACAATCTTTGTCCGGTATTTAATCTCATCGTATGCTCGGCAAACTGACTCTGATTAAGGACTATATGGTCCCTACCGTCGTTGAATCTTTGCAATGAGCTGAGTCTTCCTAACATAAATAAACAAAAGCCTTAAATCCTAAATAAGGCACTTATAGGGTATAGACCCACAAAAATCTGATAAAACCTAGATATAATGTATTATTTTGTTTTATCATTAGTACTATTCGGTGGATAAATCGATAAATTTTTGTAATGAATGCGCTAAAAACTAATTTAAATAAACTAGGTAATTTAGCTGAGGCTAGCCTAAATACAAAAATTACAAATTCTTACTTGCTAAGAAGGCAAGCAGAAACTACTATTAAAAATTTTCTGCCTGATCCTAAAAATAGCAAAATTGCTGTGGCAATGAGTGGTGGCGTAGATAGTTCTGTAGCCCTATTCCTTCTTAAAGAAGCCGGCTATAACGTAGTAGGGATCACAGCTTGGCTTGTTGCTGGTGCTGGTAGATGTTGTGACAATGGTGTAGTTGATGCTGTTAAGGTTTGTGATGAGCTGGGTGTAGAGCACCATGCAATAGACCTTAGAGAAGAATTTGCAACAGGCATCATTAAAGACTTTCATGAATCTTATGCACGCGGTGAAACTCCGATCCCATGCATTAGCTGCAATAACGATATTAAATGGGGCACGCTTATGGCTTACTCTATCTCTAAACTTGGAGCCACTCATATAGCTTCAGGTCATTACGGCAAACTCGTAAAAGACAACGATAGCTTCAAACTTTACAAAGCCAAAGAATCTAAAAAAGACCAAAGCTATATGCTCTGGGGCTTAAGCCAGGAACAGCTTTCAAAGACAGTGTTTCCTTTAGCAGACTTTGACAAAGAAGAAATTAGAGAGATTGCTGCAAGTGGCAATCTTTGTGTCGCCGATAAACCTGAGTCTCAGGACATTTGTTTCGTAACTAATGGAATGACTAACTCTGATTACTTAACCAGAATTCTTGGCGAGAAACCAGGCAATATCATTGAAGTTGATAGCGGCAAAGTTATTGGCGAACATACTGGTAGCTATAACTTTACTTATGGTCAACGTAAAGGCATAGGCATCGCTCATAGTGAACCTTTATATGTAGTAGAAATTGACTCTAAGTCAAATACTATTTACGTTGGTACTAAAGAAAAACTTTTTGGACAGAAAGCTACTGGTAAAAATATCAATATGATCTCTAATCCAGGAGAAGAGTTCGAAGCTTTAGTAAAAATTCGTTACAACTCAGCTCCTAGCTTAGCGAAGATTCGACTTTTTAACGAAACGGTTGAAGTGGATTTTTTGGAACCCGTAACTGCCATAACACCAGGTCAAGCAATGGTGTTCTATGATAAAGATGGTAGCGGCGAAGTAATCGGTGGCGCTTGGATAGATTCATATGACGATGGTAATAGATCAAAATCGCAAAAAAATTAGAAAAGATCTGATCTCTCTTAAAGATCTAGATATTCATGAGATAAATCAAATTCTTGATAGAGGTGAATACTGGTCTGACAAACTTAACTCACGCATTAGCAATAATCCTAGAGCTGTGGACAATCCAGTTGTTTGTAATTTATTTTTCGAATCAAGTACTAGAACCAGATTTTCCTTTGAAGTAGCTGCAAAAAAACTTGGCTATCATGTTTTGAATTTTTATCCCACAGCATCTAGCACCCAAAAAGGTGAAAGCCTTTATGACACACTTAAAACTCTTGAGGCGATGGGAGTGAATGCAGCGATTATTAGAACTTCAGAAGAAAATATACTTCAAGAAGTTGCTTCTAGATTAGAGCTAGCAGTCATCAATGCCGGTGCAGGTTCTAACGAACATCCAACTCAAGGTCTATTGGATTTGCTTACTATGCGCCAGCATTTTGGCAAAATCGAAGGACTTAAAGTTGCAATCATTGGTGATGTTAGACATTCAAGAGTAGCTAATTCAAATTTAGTAGCTTTAAATAAATTCAATGCCGAAGTGTTTATTGCTGGACCTGAAGAATTATTACCAGCACAAGATTCTCCATTACTTACACCTAATGTAAAAATTCTCTCTGTCGATGAAGCAATGCAAAAAGCAGACATAGTAATGATGCTAAGAATGCAAGTAGAGAGACATCAACATTCCGAACTTTGTAATAACTATTTAGAACTTTATGGTCTTAATAAAAAAAGATTCAATGCATTTCAGAGTCATACTATGATCATGCACCCTGCACCTTTCAATAGAGGCATTGAGATAGATGGAGACTTAGTTGAAGATCCAAGATCTTTAATCTATAAACAAGTAGCAAATGGTGTCGGAGTAAGAATGGCGGTACTAGAAAGAGCGTTATAGTATTTCAATATCGTGAGAAAACATTTACTCAAAGTAAAAAGCAACAAAGAAATCGCTGATAAAATTTTTGAAATTCAATTAGAGAGTGGTTCTGCTCTTGAGGATTTTATGCCTGGAAATTTTCTGCACATCAAATGTAATGATGGTTACGATCCTCTACTTAGACGGCCAATGAGCATTTGTGATATCAGCGATGATAAAAAGTTACTCACAGTACTTTATAGAGCTGATGGCAGAGGCACAATATTTCTTAGTCATAAAGAAGCGGGGGAAATAATTGATGTACTTGCACCCTTGGGCAATTTCTTTCCTTTTGATAACTTAAACAGCAGTCAAACCATTGCTCTAGTGGGCGGCGGTATCGGCGTGCCACCACTTTATTACCTCGGTAAAACTTTGCAAAAAGCCTTTGGCGTAAAAATCAAATCCTACTTAGGTTTCAATAGCAAGAAAGATGTTTTTTATGAAAAAGAATTTTCCAAGCTAGGAGATACCATCATTACAACGACGGATGGCAGTCACGGTAAAAAAGGCTTGGTTCCTGATTTTATTAATGAAGGCTGGGACTTTATTTATAGCTGTGGTCCTAATTTAATGTTCAAAAGTTTGCAGAAGAAATTTCCTACAATAAAAGAGAATATTTTCATTTCCGTTGAAGAGCGCATGGGTTGTGGAGTTGGAGCTTGCTTGGCTTGTGTTTGCAAAACCAATCCGGATGCTGGCTTTGAAAAGAGTTGGGTTAGAGCTTGTACTGAGGGACCCGTCTTCCAACTACACGATCTAGAATTCTAGGAGTCTATCCGCAAAGTCCCATCTGCGTCGTTACGCTCTGTCATCCTCAGACCTGAAAGGGCTGGGGACCCAGAAACCACTGAAGCCTTTTGTTAGACTGGATCCCCGAATCACTACGTGATCCGAGGATGACGGCATCTGGGAGCTTGAGAAGCAGGTCTAACATGTTAAAAATTATTAGCGATTATTTTCCTTATAAAAGTGGCGCGCTATAATATTAATAAGTATGACTAATACAGGCGATACCGCAGATATTAATAATCTACATAAAGCAGAAGCTGGTGCAGAGAATTGGGAAAACCAAGAGAACGTAAAACCTCTTGGAGCGGATGCTACATCTAAAGACGAATTTAACAGTCTTTATGATGAACTCAAAGCTAAATATGATGATCTTGATGATCAATACAAAAGACTTTGGGCAGACCAGCAAAACATGGTAAGCCGTTTTGCTAGAGAGAAGGCAGATGTAACCAAATACGCCGCAGCTAATACGGTTGAAGCGATTCTTCCTGCCTTAGACAACTTTGATTTTGCTAAAAAAAGTCTCAATGAAAATACTAATTTCCAAGACATTATCAAAAGTATTAATATGCTCCAAGAGCAATTAATCATGAGCCTTAGAGCAGTAGGACTTGAAGAAGTGCAGACTGACTGTATTTATAATCCTCAATTACATGAAGCTATTAGCAACATAAACGATGCAGAGAAACCAGAAGGTACTATTATTGAAGTACTCAAAAAAGGTTTCAAAATCAAAGATAGAGTAATTAGACCAGCGCTTGTCGTTGTTACTACCAAAGGCTAATTACATGCCTTTTAACTACAAACTAGTTATTGAATACAATGGCAGTAACTTTGCTGGCTCGCAAATTCAAAACAGCGAAAGAACAGTTCAAGGTGAAATTGAAAAAGCTTTTACAAGCTTCTTTCAAAGCCAGGTAGCAAGTAACTTTGCAGGCAGGACCGATGCAGGTGTCCATGCCATTGGACAAGTAATTAATTTTCAGATTCCTGAAAAATTAGATTTAGATTCAGAGCTCAAAGAAGGCAAGATTCTGCTTTCACTCAATTCACAATTGCCTGAAGATATTTCAGTAACTAAGATTGAAGTCGTAGATGAAAATTTTCATGCCAGATTCTCTGCCAATGCAAGAGAGTACATGTATAAAATTTTCGTTAGAAGATTCAGACCAGTACTAAGGTTAGACTCACTTGCTTGGGTCAGAGAGCCATTAGATTTTGCTCGCATGCAAGAGCACGCCAAGACCTATATCGGCACTCATGACTTTTCCAGATTTGCGAAAGACGACGAAGACACAGATGCTAATTACATTTGCGAGGTCATGGAGTCGGAATTAATAATCGAATCAAAGATTTGTATCAAGTATAGA
>CAYQSL010000103.1:0-5740 GCA_964420165.1 uncultured Gammaproteobacteria bacterium
GCTTAAGCATCTTGGTGTTAGTGTTGAAGAAACAGAAGATGGCATGATCATTGAAGGTCGCGCTGGTAAACCCTTTGAACCGTCAGAACTCAAAACCATAATCGACTCTCATGGTGATCACAGGCTCGCAATGAGTTCTGCGATAGCTGCATTACACTCTACAAAGCCTATTGAAATTCTACAAACCGAGTTTGTGAACACTTCTTTTCCTGAGTTTTTTGAAATTATTGAAGCTTTGTAATAGACTAGAGTCTTAATGAGTTTCTCGACAATCAAACCCTTTCTACAAGATATTGGTGCCGCGGCAACGCAGTTGGGTCATGAGTTATACATTGTCGGTGGCTACGTACGCAATAAAATTTATGCTGAATTGAATGGATTAGATTTCAATCAAAGCCAAGATATAGATTTGGTTATTAACACAGATGCCATTGAATTTATTTATCAATATCAAAAGTATCTTGAGGATAATGATCCAAATCATGTGACTTTCGATATCCTAGATGAATTTAAACCTTTCGGTACTATTAAAATCCAACATCCAGAATATCCCACAAATATTATTGAAATTGCTAGTACTCGAACTGAAATCTATTCTGAACCAGCGGCTTTCCCAGAAGTAACTATTATTCATGATGTAAGTGCAGATTTAGTACGTAGAGATTTTACAATTAATGCCCTGCTTGAATCACTGATGCCTAAAAGCTTTGGCGAGATTAGTGATCATATCGGCGGCATGGCTGATATGGAGAAAAAACTTATTAGAGCGTTTCATACAGAAAGTTTTATCGATGATCCAACTAGAATTACTAGAGCAATAAGATTTATGCTTGAATATAATTTCACTATCGAAATAGAGACTCTAGAAAGTATGATTAGAGCTTTAAAACATGATGATTTCAATCACTGGCTCAAGAAACGTAAAAGTCGTTTTGAAATCGAAGCTAATAAAATTAGAGAGCTTGGAAAGGAAAAGTTTTTACTTGCTTGTGGTTTTTTAGATGGACTTGAAGCAAATTCTACAATCGCAAGAGGCGAAACGACTTGGCGATCTAGCTTGCTTGAGAATTTTTAGTAGTGTGGATTGCTTCGCTCCGCTCGCAATGACGGCATTTGCTTTGAGAACATAAATAAAGACACCCATGTTTGGCTTAGATCAAGGCACGTTTGAGCCGAGGCAACCGGAGTTGACTAAGTCGTCAATGAGGATTGCTGAGGCGAGAACTAACGCAGAGATAAGGCAAACAGGTAAGTCTTTACTGAGTCCACTTGAAGGTAGATCGGACCGACTCACCAGTCTTCACCATATCGCTAATCGGTCCAGTCATTTGGAATTGGAAGAATCTATTACTCGAAGTTGGAATTAAGAAGTCTAAATTAGCTTTAGAGAGCACGTTTCCAAGGTTTGCTTTGCCAACACCTATAGTTTGTAAAATACTTTTAGCTCTTCTTGGTATCATTCCTTTACCTTTTACAGAAAGCGTATCTTTATTAAAATCTGCATAGCCACTAAGATCTAATTCAATCGCATCTGCCTTAAGAAGAACTTTTTCCGAACTTATAACTCCTTTGTTATACTTCATCGCACTAATTAAATCATTAAAGAGACCACCTTTATAAGTAATCAAAACTTGGAAAACATTATTGACATCAAAATTAGTCATAGTGTTTACTGCTGTCAAAATTCTTTGCATTGATTTTAATTGACTGAGCTGACCATCTTTAACTGATAGATTCGCGCTACCTTCGAGATTAAAGAACATTGGATCTGGCAAAATACCTACAGTCTTACCTTCAAAAGTTCCACTGACAACTCCAGACGGTACCTCATCACCCAATAGCCATATGCCTTGTACTAGTTCATGAGCCGGCAATTTATCACCCTTCATTTGGAAGGTTGACTCTAGAGTTTTTACATTAAAACTAGTTTTGGCAGCAATTGTTCCATCTTTAACGACAGCCGTTAAATTATCGATATAAACAAAATCACCATTTGCTTTTAAATCTAAATCTAAATTCTTATAAGGGATACCATTCCAATCACCATCGGCAGAACTAATATCAGCATCCAAAGGCTTGTTATTAATTGAAAGCAATCCTACTGTAATTTTATTAGCTTTTAAATCACCAATACCGTATTTTTTAGCAATGGCACTATTAATACGGATATCACAAATTGTTTGCCTAGAGACTATATCACCACTAGTATCACAATCGAAGTAACCTCTACCGACACTAAGATTCATAGGTTTCAAACTAATGATTTGCGGTGCGACATAAGCAAGATCGGCATTACCAATTTTATTAGAAATACTGAAAACCGTATAATAAGTCATTTTTGAATTGGACCAATCTTCAATCTGGAAAGTAGATTTAATTCTAGTCATCTTATTTATTTTGCTTGGACCATTCGAGAAAATAATCTTGCAATCTTCAGAAATAATTTGTTGAGGTGTAACAGTAAACTTAGCTTTAAGTTGTACAGGTACATTTTTTTGATAAACAAGCCAATTAGAAAAAGAAAAACTATCGACATTATCTAAATCAGCTTCAATATTGTATTTTTGTTTTTGCCTATTTCCTGAAATTAAAATACGAGCTGGAAGATAGCCAGTGACTGTCAGTAAGCTCTTTATACCTTGTGGCATAAAATTACTTAATTCATTAGCATAGAGGTCTCCATTGAAACTAAGACTAAAAATTCTATCTGCTGATTTTGGCTTATCAATATGAATATTTAGATTTTTAAATACTGAGGCACCATATTTACCACTAAGATCTTCAGCATATAAATATTTATTGAAATTGATTTTACCTTTCATATTAGAAACTGGATAAGCACCATATTTCGAACCAAGGTAGTTAAAGCCTACAGAATTGAAATCAATAGTGCCGAAATAATCTTTGTCTTTCAAGGTCAAATTAGAATTCAGCAAACCATCAGTAAACTCAATGTTCAACTTTTTATCAAAGCCAAAAATTTTAGACATTTTCGCTAAAGACAGTTTTTTAGCTTGTAAAATTAGACTTGGTGTCTTCAAACCCTCATCAACAAAGCCATCTAGCAAAACAATCGAATCATCACCAAAACTAAAAGTAAATTTAGTGAATTTTAAAATTCTATCTTTTAAAGCAAATAAACCTCTTATTCTAGATATTTTAGAAAAATCATTGAAAACCACTTCACCCATATCAATATTTGCATGTGAAACAATATCAGCATCTTTGCCATTCTTCTTATAAGCCAAATAAAAATCTTTCAAAGTACCTGAGACCGAATTAATATCATAAGTTTTTTTCAAATTATCCAATAATTTCAAATCATTAAAATTACTTGCGCTAAATTTAGGAGAAGCTAATTCCAGATTGGCTTCTGAAAGATTTCTATAATTCACCGAACCTCTCAATTCAACATAGTCATTAGTTAAATAGCTAGTTAAAGTTTTAATATTGAGATCACTATCTTTAATTTCAATATCTGCATTTAAGTTTTTCAATACTACTGGATAATCTTCGTAATTTAAATTAACATTGCGAATTTTAATTGGAGCATTGATTTGCACTCTTTTAAGCTTAGTGTGAGAATCTATCGCGGAATTAATATGCATATTAAAATCCGTAGTTCCAGATTCAAATTTTGATTTAACTAAGAATGCCTGCAACTCTTCAGCAATTGGCAAAGAAGATACTATATTACTTAAAGTCTGTAATGGAGCAGCTTTTGTAACAATTTCAAAATCAAAATTACTGTTCTTGATATCTAAATTACCTCTAAGAGATAATTTAGATGCTTCAAAAGGCAAATCAAAATTCTTAATCGTTATAGCAGCATTTTTATAACGGAAAGCAGTTTTCAGTTGATTGATTTTTGAGTTCGCGATATCAAAAGTCAAAAAATAATCGGGATTAGTCAAATTAGACGTAATTTTAAAATTACCATTAACCAAATCTGTTTTGAGAATTATCGCCAAGGTTTCATAAATGAAATCTGGCAATGGAATTTTCAATTTCTTAATTTCCATTTTAAGTTTTTGTAAATTTAGATTATGAATCCCAAAATTTAAGTTCAAAATAGGGTCTTTAGACTGCCATTTAGATACAGTACCAACACAAGTCAGCAAGGACTCTCCAGCATTTAAGTCCATTTTAGAGACTGTTACCAAATCTGCAGTGAGATTACCAATAAAATCAGCAGTAACTTTATCGAAATTTCTCAATTCATTTACCTGCAAATTAAATTTGAAATTATTTTTTGATTTACGTTCAGAACTTACTTGAGCATCCAGAGTTAAACGTGAACCTTCCAAATACTTAGCGGCGGCAGTAAAATTTTTATTGTAAGCACCAAAATCAAAAATAGAACTGAAAAACTGCAAATTGATAGCCTGAAAATCTATTAGATGTACATTTAAATTATTTCTATTTAATAGGAAGTTTTTATCACCTTCAAGGTTTAAATTACCCTTAATGAATACCAAATTATCACCATTACTAGTTGTCTGAACATCAATGCTCTAGAGCTTCTTATGCTTAATGGTTTTAAAAAATACTTTTACATTTTCATATTTCAATTCAGAACCATCAATATCATTGCTAATCAATAAGGTGAATTTAGGTACATTAATTTCTCTAAAAGAATATTTCAGCTTAGTTGCCGAAGGCTTTTTCATTAAATTCTCAAAATTCCATTTACCATTTTTATTTTTGGCTGCCCTTATAAATAAATTATCAGCAGATAATTCATTAACTCTTTGATTGGGATCAAATAAATTCTTTAAAGACCATTCAACGCGCAAATTATCTGCCTTGAAAATTTCAATTGAATTTTGATCTTTTAGGATAAAAGTTTTAAAAGATAAATCAAAGTTTTTTGGATTTAAACCAAGTTTTGCATCTTTAAAGCTTATAGTTCCAAAGATTTTTTTATTAAAATCAGTAACTGCGTAGCTGGTGATTAACTGTGAAAAATCCACAATTTTAAGCACAAGAAAAATAGTTATAGTCAAAAAAACTATGGTAGAGAATAAATAAATGTATTTTTTAGAGACTTTAATTGAGCACCTCAAACTGCCTGTATAACTCAATGATACTTTAATTTACAGAGCTTTAGACCAGTAAATCAGAAATAACTCTATTACTTACCATTAAAGCCTTATCAGTTAATTTCAAGCGATCATTATCAAAAAATAAAAAACCAGCATCGATATTTTTACTGAGATTTTTTTTATTAATTAATGGAGAAATTGCTTCTGTTAATTTAAGACCCTCAGCCAAGCGTAAGCCTAGTAAAACTTTCTCTTCAAGCTTTTCTGCTTCCGGTATAAGAATTGGTTCAGCTAAAGCAAAATCATATCCAGAATCTCTCCCAAGTTTCTTTTCAGCAAAAGCATTCATATACTTCGGAAGATCACGAGTATTTTTATATCTAGTTGAATCAATGTAGCCATGAGCGCTTAAACCAAAGGCATAATATTCATCAGCATACCAATAAGTCAAATTATGCTTCGCTTCATGACCAGGCTTAGACCAATTACTAATTTCATAACGTTTAATGCCATGTTTATCGAGTAAATCATTAGTGATTCCATACATTTCTACAATTAGATCTTCCACGGGTAAATCTGGGTGATGAGAATTTTTGTATATCTCACCATAAGGTGTTTTTTCTTCAATGCTTAATGCATAAGCAGAGATATGCGGTGGATCAAAACTCAATGCTTGAACTAAAGTCTTTGACCAG
>CAYQSL010000104.1:0-5738 GCA_964420165.1 uncultured Gammaproteobacteria bacterium
ATATGTAAAAGACCAAAAGCTCCAAAATCTCTACGGATCATTCCGAGGATAAAACTTAATGCCACTTCTTTAGGTAGTAAGAGAACGTCTTGAATAAGTGGTTCAAAAAATTTAATGACTGTATTAAGTAAGCCAAAAACTTGCATCGTCGCAACAACTCCAGCTGAAATAAAAAATGCTGGCGTAGCTTCGTCTAAGAAAACTTTTGAACGTGTAAAAGTTTTCTTAAGAACATTTTTCATTCTCGGTAATCTTAGAGGCGGAATATCGGTAATGAAATTACCGCAATCCCCGGGAATCAATCTATTCATCAGGAGTCCAGTAAGTCCAAAAATAACTATAAGAATTGAACCCCAAATAAGCCAAGGAGTCATTCCGCCGATGTTGCTTAGTAAACCTTGAATTACACCAAGTTGTGCTGAACAAGGAATAGTTAGACCTAGTAAGGTCATGGTGATAAGTTTTTCTTTATTGCTAGTTAGTAATCTAGTGGTTACAACTGCCATAGTCACACAGCCACCGCCTAATATAAGAGGGATTATGGCTCTGCCATTCATACCTAAGCGCGAAAGAATGCCATCACTTAGTACCGCAAGCCTTGGTAAGTATCCAGTGTCTTCTAGGAATGCCAGACCAAAATAGAAACCTAGAACTAAAGGCAATAGAAGCCCGTAGAGATATGTAATTGTCAAAGTCAGCACACCATAGTCACCTGCTAAAAGGATGCCAATTGCAGTCATAGGTTTTGTGAAAGCTATATTGGTTATGGTATTGAACTCAATAGGGAAAGCAAAGGAAACTATATTGCGGACTATTGGCTCATAGAAGTTATTGAATAAATGTGTTTCCAGAAAATCAACTACAGTTCCTGCTATAAAAATTCCCAAGAATTGATAGAGAAATAAGTAGAGAGTTAAAATCGCTGCAATACTCCCCCAGAAAGGGTTTAACAAGATTTGTCCAAAGAAAGCACGCTTAGAAAATTTCTCAAAGACTACAGAATTTTTTGCAAGGTTATTTACTTCTTCACGTCTGATTTTGTAAATTTCTTCTCTCAGAGCTTCACTATTTTCATTTAAGTTAATTTGATTTTTGCTAGCAATACTTTCATCTGCTTCTGCAATTAATACGGCTTCAGTTCTAGATAGAACTCGTTCAGCAAAGGGTTCTATAAGAGTATCAATGGCTGGAGATATTTTCCCAGTTTTGAATTTATAACTAGCTTTCAGATTATTTGGCGAACTAAGAATTGCTTCTTTGAGTTCTTTAAGTCCTTGAGCTTTTATTGCAACAGTTTTAATTAGATCTAAGCCAAGTTCTGCTGATAAATAACTGATATCAATTTTTACTCTTCTGATTTCAGCTTCATCAAATTGATTTAAGACAACGATCATAGGCTTGCCCATATCTGCTAATTGTTTGGTAAGAAATAAATCTCTACTTAAAGTAATGCTTGAAACCACGTTGATAACATAGTCTGCTTCAAGTAAAAAATCTCTTGTAGCCTTTTCTTCATCATTAAAACCAGAGACACCATAAACACCTGGAGTATCTATTAGGTCTAAAGTAAAATTACCGAGACCATATTTTTCTTTTTCTTCATGACTAAGAGTTATTGCAGCGCTAGATATTTCAATAGTTGTACCAGGGTAGTTACTTACATCAACGTAAACTCCTGTTAAGTAATTGAAAATTACTGATTTACCAACATTGGGGTTTCCGATTAAAGCAATTTTCATTAATGACCTTTATTGAATATTTCTATTCTTTTACAGAACTCTTCACCGATAGCAATCTCTTGTAAGTCTCTTAATATTACTGCTGGACCTTTAGGAATTTTTACAACACAACTAAAGTCTTCTCCTTCACAAATACCTAACCTAGTCAGCTCCGCTTTCAACTCTTGAGGAATGAATTGAATTTGAAATTTTTCCCCAGATTTAATTTGGTTTAAAAACATTGGATAGTTGTGAGAATCATTCTCAATTTTAAGTATTTTCTTAATTAGTTGCCTAAATCTTTCACTAAAATTAAACTTTCTGGGAATTTCCCTTGTAAAACTAGAGTGTAGGCTAACATTTACAAGCTATGGAAAAAAGAAGTGCTGCACGAGAGCTGGCTTTCCTAGCACTGTTCCAGCTCCCTAAGAACCCTGAAAAATTAGCCAAGACGGATTTCCACGCGATTTGTCTATCGGCTATTAGAACTTTATCTGATTACGCTAAAAATAACGTAAACAAGGCGGAAGCTTATTTTCTCAAAGTAGAAAGATACTTGATGGAATATAAGATGAATCATGATTTAAATGAACCTCTAGAAGAGGCTTCTAGGTCTGTTCCTCTGCCTCATAGTGATGAATTCTTTGATCACTTGAATAATTGCTATAGAGCGGTATCTCAATTAAGAGAAGGGCTAGAAGTGCCTGAGCTTTACTGGCATTATCAAGATCAAGAGATTCAAGAATTTACTTTAAAGTTGATTATGAATTTTGTGGATTCAAAAGATGAGGTTCATGCTTTGATTCACGACACTGCTCCTACTTGGGATTTAGGTCGCATGAATAAAATTGACAGAACTATTATAGAAATTGCTGTTACCGAAGCTCTTAAATCTAATATTCAACCAGCAATCGTTGCATCTGAAGCTTTAAAGCTAGCTAATAAATATTCAACTGTTGAAGGTGTGAAGTTTATTAATGGTGTACTTGGGGATGTAATAAAATCCATCAGCGAAAAAGCTAGTTAATCCTATATCGTCATCCTCAGCCCTGAAAGGGTTGGGGATCCAGTCCATTTAGGCAACTTGTTGTTGATCATTACGTTGCTCAGCTGCATTTTGCTGGCTTTGCTGTTCTTGTTGTCGTTGAACTTCCTGACTTTGCTCTTGATGATTTTTTGAATTAAGATCTACTGAACAGCCATTCTCATCACATTTTGCGGTTAATTGTTCATTGTGTTGCTGTGCGTATTTCTGTATACTATCCATAGCACCATGTTTAACACCATTAAGCTCCAAATCCATGTGACCATTATGGTTCTTTAATTCATAACTCGCGATTTGATTGTTCTTAAGTAAATTATTTGCAAAACTACTTAGGCTTGGGGTTTCATTATTGCCTCCTCCATGGTGTGGAGGAGTTTGTACATTAGGTTGTCCTAACCATGGACCATTTGGAGAGCCACCACCACCTGCAAAGCCGCCGCCTGGATTTTGTCCTTGCCCTCCTTGCCCAAAGTTTGGACTAGGCGTTGCTTGAGGACTTGGAGTTTGATTCTGTGGAGATCCTGCTCCTGGACTACTTTGAGAGCCACCAGATGCAGATGACTTACTTGTATCAGGAACTGGGAATTTGGCTTCGACTTGGTCTTTTAAATCCATATTGCCAATGTCTTTAATTCTTTCACTGGTAATTCCATCTTTAAATTTTGTAACTTTATTTAAAGCCACTTTATCTTTGATTGCCGAGCCACTTGTAGTTTCTTTCGCATCAGAATTTTGTGATTGATCGCTAGAAGTATTTTCGTTGCTAGATTTTTTTTGTGTATTACCTATGGCCTTGACTGTGCCTGAACTAGATAATGACTTAGAACTTAAACCGCTTAACATCGTTTAATAAGCGAATGATTTTTGGGTTAAGCCCCGGTAAACATGAGGAAAAGTTACAACTTTTAGACTAGAAAGATAATATTCTCCAAGCTAGAATATCATTGTGTTTTTTATTTTCTATATCCTGATTTTTATTACGATTTTAGCTGCTTCTTGGCAAGCCTTTGTTAGAGCCTTCTTAGACCCCAGTTTAATCTACTTACCTTTAAGAAGCTTCTTTCTAGCAATTAGGCTGAATTCTGAATCGCCTTTCTATAATTTACCAGGTTGGATTTTAGCCAATGATGCAATTAAACCATTTATCTCTTTTAAAATTGTTAATGAAGTTACTTTTTTTATTCTAATCATTATCTTTGTTTCTATTTTTTTTAAACTTCTAGACTTAAAGCAATGGTTCTTAAGCAAAGCAGAAGCTCCTTCAGAAACTAATTTCAAAGATCTTGTCAAGAATCTATCTTTTGTAGTGAAAAGTTTTTTTGTAACAGTGAAAGACGCTGTAAGTAAAAAGAAAGTACCACATCATGCCACGCATACTTTTATGCCGAAAAATATTTTTGAAATTGATTATTCACAAATCACCTTTCTTTCTTTAATGCTTTCTTTTCTTGCAGTATTCTTTTTCCCTGGTGATTCTTCAGATCTTTTTGGTTATATAGCAAGAGGTGCGCAGCAGGCTATATATGATCAAAACCCATTTGCTGAACTCGTTTCAACCATACCTAATTGGCAACAAGATCCATTCTTTGCTAATTTTCTCTGGTCAACAAATCCTTCTCCGTATGGACCTTTCTTTATGCTTATATGCAAAGCCATTGTTAATCTTTCTTTTGGTAATTTTTGGTTAGCCTTGGGTCTATTCAAACTCTTGAATTGGTTTATATTTTTTCTTTTAGTTTCATTAACTTACACTATTTTGAATGATCAAAATTTCTCTAAGTATCTTTTCCCTTCTAAAAATCATGAACACATTGGGAAAATGAAAAAAGTCATATATTCACTAATAGCCTTAAATCCTTTTTTGATTATTGAATCTGTTTGGAATGCTCATAATGATATTTTCATGGCATTTTTTATTCTCTTTGCACTCTATATGTTGTTTAAAAAGAGTTTTAATTTTGCGATTATAGGCATTACTTGTGCAACTTTGATTAAATATTTCTCTTTGGTTCTGGTGCCAATAATGCTTATCTACTATGTGAAGTTCATTATGGATAAGGTTTCTAAAGAAGGTAAATCAATTTCAGTTTATTGGGAGAACTTTCCTCTATGGGGAATTCTTTTAAGTGCAGGACTCAGTTACTATGTCTTTAGTTTCTATGATTTAACTAATATGAAGCTAGAGCGTATTTCTGAAAATATGATTCTTTCTCATAAGTCTTTGTTTGATCTTTTCAATTCTTTATATAAGTATATTGCTCATCAAGACTTGCCTTTGATTATGAAAGAAGTATTTCTTGGTGGATTCTTAGCTTATTTGATTTATATGGTTTACAAATATTTCAAAAGCGATAAAGAGTTAGATCTGTTTGAATATAGTTTTTGGATTTTATTTGCTTTAATATTTATTGCTAGCCCTAAATTCCATTCTTGGTATTTATGCACCATATTGCCTTTAATGGCTATTTGCAAACCTAGACTAGCATTGGTACTAAGTTGTACTCACTTACTTTCATTAACTTTAATAGACCAAGCTAATATATTGAACTTTGCTTTAATGACAGCTGTTCCAGTTATGCTATATCTGAAATTTCTGCACCATCGAGATACATCGAGAATATAGTTTTTAATCTTGCAACTAATGCTGCATTGCCGTTGGTTTCCACAGAACCATCAATATGTAACCATGCTAGAGCTTCACCACTTGAATGATAAATTTTAAATACGATTCCACCACTTTGTCTTTGTTCTTGAACAATCATTTCTTGTGGGTAAAACCATGAACTAATCTTGTCGCCGTTAGATTTAGACTCGATCATTTTTTCAAGTCTTTTTTCTTCCATACGTGCTGTGATTTCTGTGCTTATAAAAACAAGAGAAGTACACACTATATTTTCGATGCTGGGATTTTCGCATAAAAGTCCAATCGATGCTAATCTAAATCCTGAATAAATCGGATGCCTCATAAGTGCATT
>CAYQSL010000105.1:0-5697 GCA_964420165.1 uncultured Gammaproteobacteria bacterium
CTCCAGGATATGTTGGTTATGAAGAAGGTGGGCAACTCACTGAAGCTGTGAGACGTAAGCCTTATGCTGTGATTTTGCTAGATGAATTTGAGAAAGCTCATCCGGATATTTCTAATTTACTTTTGCAGATTTTAGATGATGGTCATTTAACTGATGGTAGAGGTAAGAAAGTAGATTTCAAAAATGCCATTATCATTATGACTTCGAATTTTGGCAGTCAGTTTATTCTTGAACAGCAGTTGCAGAGTGGTCTTAATGTTGAAGGAGAAGAAAGATCAGAGTCTGAATCTAAGTCAGACAGAGAGGCTTCTCAAGAACGTATTAAAGAAGACATGATGGAAATGCTCAGAGAGTATTTTAGACCAGAGTTCTTAAATAGAATTGATGAAATAGTTATATTCTCACCATTGCAAATGAGCCAAATGAAGCAAATTGTTGAAATTCAACTTCTTGGCTTGAGAGCAAGGCTTAAGGATAAAAAGATTGATCTAGAGATCAGCGACTATGCTCTAGAACAGCTTGGTATTATTGGTTTTGATCCAGTATTTGGGGCAAGACCTGTTAAGCGCATTATTCAACAAAGAATAGAAAATGAGTTAGCTAATTTAATTTTGGCTGGCAAACTTCGCTCTAATCAGGTTATTATAATTGACTTTGATGATAAATTTACTTTTACAGTTAAGCAAAGAGAGCAAGTCTAGAAATGGCTAAAATTAATCTGCTGCCCGAACATGTTGCTAATCAAATTGCTGCAGGTGAGGTAGTAGAAGGTCCCGCGTCTATTATTAAGGAGCTGGTGGAAAATAGCATTGATGCTGGTTCTACTAAGATCTATATAGAAGTATCTAAGAATTTTTCTAAAGTCCAAGTTAATGATAATGGATCTGGGATTGCTCCAGAGGATTTAGCTTTAGCTTTCAAAAGACATGCTACTAGCAAAATACAGACGCTTGAAGATGTCTATAAGATTATGACTAATGGTTTTAGAGGTGAGGCACTTGCAAGTATTGCTGCTATTTCTAAACTTACTTGTATTAGTAAAAGAGACACTGATAAACATGCTTCTAAGATCTATATTGAGAACGGTGTTGAGAACCTTTCTGAGACTGGTGCTGCTACTGGTACTACGATAATAGTTGATGACATCTTCTTTAATACTCCTGCACGTTTGAAGTTCCTTAAGGCTAATAAAAGAGAACGTACTGTGATTATAGATTTGCTTAGATCTTTTGCTATTGCAAATCCTGCAATTGCTTTTACTTTAAAGATTGATGATAGAGAAGTGATGAAAGTCTCTGGCTCAGGCAAGCTGGAAGCGGCTATTAGTGAGATTTTTAGTGATGAATTGCAAGACCAACTTTGTAAGCTTGATCTAAGTGAAGATGATATTACCATTAGTGGTTTTTGTTCCGCTACCCAATTAACCAGAGCAGATAAAAGAGGTTTGTTTACTTTCCTGAATGGCAGAGTTATTCAGTGCTATATTATGCGTTCTGCTATTGATGCGGTTTACAAGAAATATCTCAGTCCTGGTAAATATCCAATAGTGGTTTTAAATTTAAGCATACCTACGGAGAAAGTTGATGTAAATGTACATCCTACTAAGAAAGAAGTTAAGTATCAAAATCCTAATTTGATTTATCGTTTGGTGGGAGATGCTGTTGCTAAAGCACTTTCTGATTCATTTTATGCAAGTAATAGATCTTTTCAGCCAAGCCTTGAAGAGCATGCTTTACAAACTCAAGAGAGTCCTAAGCAACTATTCATGGTTGCACATACGGATAGTCCTGAAACTACTTTTAAGCCAAAGTTTACAAGTAATGATTTTGACTATAAGTTTACAGATTTGCCAAGCTCGCCCAAGACTGATGCTGAGAAGCTTAGTGCTAATAATCGTAGATTCGTTTCTAGATTGGGCTCCGTAGATATTTCAATTTTTGATTCAACGAGTTTAGAGACTAATATAAGTTCACTTGGATCTAAAACCAATTTTGAGATTGTAACTAAGGATGCTGAGTTTGGTAAATCAGTTCTGTTGCGTGGAGATTTTATTGGTGAAAACTGGCTTAAGGACAAGTATTTAAGTTTCGTTTCTGAGATGGGTAGGGAAATTTTAGAAAGAGAAATTCTTGATCATGGTTTCAAAGCTACCGGAAGTTCTAGTACATTATCGAGACCAAGTGCAAGTCCTACTAAAACAAGTCTTGAGGAAATTTGGGAACGTGATAATTACACTTGTGTATATTGTGCCAAAGCTCTGATTCATCCAGATACAGTTAAAGAAGCTTTGAAACTGTCTTCCAATGCAGCTTTATTAAATACTCACTTAGCTAGCTATGATCATTATTTACCTGCATCTAAGTATCCAACTTTAAATGAAGATACAAGAAATCTTTTTAGCATTTGTCAGGCTTGTAATAAAACTAAATCAGATAGTCTGGCTACAGTTACTTGGAAACCAGAAATTAAAAACTCTTGGAAAGATTATAGTGAATCTAATCCGCTAGAGATTGCAGGGTTGAAGTTTAGTGGTCCTACCCACCGTATTCTGTAGTCTGCTGATTAGGATCAGGAGGTAGATTGATAACTTTTTTTCTGTACGACATTGCAATTTGATCAACAATGTTTTTTACAGAAAGCATAAACTTCACTTCATTATTGCGTGTGATAGGAATATGACGGTAAGAACCTAATGACATTTTGTTTAAAGCATAAGCAATTGGATCGTCCTCGGAAAGTGTTTGAGGATTCGGTGTCATGTAGTCATCAACTACAGAACTTTTGAGATCAATATCTTTATTAACGATTTTTTTGAGTACGTCTCTCTCGGTAAAGATGCCAATAGTTTTTTTAGCACTATCAATTACCGTTACGCAGCCAAAATTCTTTTCTTGAAGTAAAGAAATTACTTCAGATAATTTACTGCCGCTGTTTACTGAAACTACAGAGTTTAATTCTAAAGTTTTAATTGGGTCTTCAATGTTAATACCAGTCTCAATTAAAGAATTTGAGTCTTGGATCTGCTCATTCATTATGTCTTGCTCTTCGTTGATGAAGTCCGAGTCGGTTGCTGTATTTTCACTCATAATTTATTCTCCTAATATTATCGCATGATGCCAGGTTTTGACCTAAGGTTTAGGGTATAAAAAATTTATGGCAGAAGCATTTATTGTTGATTTAGTTCGTACTCCTATGGGAAGAGGCAAGATGGGTGCTTCACTTTCTGAAATTCACCCTGCAGATTTGGGGGCAATTCCTATTGCAGCTTTAATTGAAAGAAATAAATTAGATCCGAAAAAAATTGATGATGTAATTTATGGATGCGTGACGCCAATTGCTGAGCAAGGCATGAACATCGCAAGAATAGTGGCTTTGCTGGCACTTGATAAAGATGTACCAGGTGTGCAAATTAATCGTATGTGTAGTTCTGGTTTGCAGGCAGTAGAGATGGCTTCTCAAGCTATTAAATGTGGCGATTATGATTTGATCATTGCTGGTGGTGTAGAGCATATGGGACGAGTGCCAATGGGCATGGATGGTTTACCGCTTCCTATGTCTCCTAATCAAGGTATGACTTTACCAGAAAGCTATTTAAAAAAATACGAAGTTAAATCAATGGGACAGTCAGCAGAGATGATTGCAGAAAAATATAATCTTACAAGAAGTGAACTTGATGATTTTAGTATTGATTCACACAAGAAAGCCTATAACGCGCAACAGAATGGTTATTTCAAGAATGAAATCGTTCCAGTTCAAACTCCAAGCTTTGGTTTGGTAGATAAAGATGAAGGTATTAGAGCTGAGATCGACAAAAACAAAATGGCTACTCTTGCTACTCCATTTAAAGATGGTGGTGTGGTGACGGCTGCTACTGCAAGCCAAATTACTGACGGTGCTGCAGCAGTACTGGTTGCAAGTGGCGAAGCTCTTAAAAAATATAATTTAAAAGCTAGAGCTAAGATAGTCAAAACTTTTGTTTGTGGTCTTGATCCAGAGATTCAATTAACTGGTCCAATTCCTGCAATTAAAGGAGTTCTTGAGAGAGCTGGAATGTCTCTTGCAGATATTGATTTATTTGAAATCAATGAAGCTTTTGCATCAGTTGTTATTGCTGCAGTAAATGAATTAAAAATTCCTATGGATAAAGTGAATGTTAATGGTGGAGCAATTGCGCTTGGTCATCCTCTGGGATGTTCAGGAGCTAGAATCCTTACAACACTTATCAATGAGCTTGAAAGAAGAAATCTTAAACGTGGTTTGATAACCATGTGCGTAGGCTTTGGACAGGGTATCGCAACAATCGTCGAACTTGTTTAACTTACAGCTTTGAAATATAACTTAGTCAATGTCGGAAGAATCTCTTCTTGACTTGCTTTTGAGCAAATAGAATTAGGATCATTGGTATTAGTCCAATCGGTAGCAACAGCTTCGATCATGCCGGCAATTGCTACGGCAGCTACATCTAAGTTAACTGCATCAAGACCACTCTTCTCTAAGATTTGTTTTGTACGTTTAATTAATCTGGATCTTACCGCTTCGTATTTTTTTTGGAACTCAGAATCAAGTAACGCAAGCTCTTTACTAAAACGTAAAATACTAGAATTGCTTTGGAAACTTTTTAGAATTGATTTCAAATCTTTCCTAAGAGCTCTATAAGAATTAATTCCTCTTTCATAATCTTTTTCTAAATCAGAACCATCATCAGCGACAGTGAAGAGTTCATCCTCCACTAGTTCTACAAGTGCTACAAAAACTTCTTTCTTGTCTTTGAAGTATAAATAAAAAGTGCCATAGCCCAAACCTGCAGCAATGGTTATATCTTTGACCGTTGCTTTTTGAAAACCTTTCTTCTCAAAAACATATTTTGCTACCGAAAGAATTTTTGCTTTCGTATGTTTAGATTTTTGTGTTTTCGGCTCACATTGCAGCATACAGTTGGAATTTTAGCTAATTTTAAGTATCTATACTAAGTAAATACGATTAAAAAGTCCTCGATGATAGAATAGTCAAGGCAAGTTCCCAATTATGACTGATCCAAAAAATACTACTCTCAGGCTTATAAATAAAGCCAAACCCTATCAAAAACTTTTTTATATGTCTCTCCTAACCATGTTTTTAAGTGGTTTTGCGGGCATTTTGCCATCATGGTTCGTCAAAGTATCTATTGATGGTCTTGCAGCTGTAGAGAACAAGCAAAGCCTTTTTAATGTCTTGCCAACCCAACTTCTCAATTACCTTTATAGTGACAATAATTTCTTTGAGAAAATTCTCAATGTAACTTTTAATCCTAGTAAGACAGGTTACCTCTATGTGGATCTCAGTGTCTTTGAGTGGGATCCATCTAAGCTCTATATAATTTTGCCTTTGGCGATAATCGCTGTTTTTATGGTTGAGGCTTTTTTCAAGTTTCTCTATCAGTACAATTCACGTGAATTAGGTTTGCAAATCACCAGATCTCTTAGAGATGATTTTCACAATCATATAAATAGAATTTCAATTTCTCAGCAAAGAAATTTTGATTCAGGTTCTATTGTTTCAGTGGTTTCAAGTGACTTACAAAGTCTTCAGTCATGGCTGGCTGAAACCATGATGAATTTGTTTAGTGAAAGTTTTACAGCTTTCTTTCTTTTCTTTTGGCTGCTGCTATTGAATTGGAAACTGACAATTATTTCTGTAATTGCTATTCCTTTATTTGCT
>CAYQSL010000106.1:0-5641 GCA_964420165.1 uncultured Gammaproteobacteria bacterium
ATAACTGCTGCAGAGACTGGCTTTGAAAAGCTACTAACAATGATCAAGCCTGAGTTAGTTGAATTGCAACCACTGCTGCAAGCAAATAGATATTTTGCACAAGTGCCATTTACTGATTCCAAGCTCAATAAAGATCTAGTAAACAAATTTACTCAAGCAATGGATGATGATTTATCAACTCCTCAAGCGCTCGCTATGATGTTTGAGCAGAAGAGTGGTACTGACGCTTATACGATAGCCAGTCTGTTATATCATTTAGGTTTTGATTTAACTCTAGGGGCTGAATCGGGCTCAAACTCACAAGAATCAGGGAAATCTTCCCAAGTCTTGGCTAATGTCGTCGAAAAGCTTCTAAGAGAACGCGAAGAAGCCAGAGTTAACAAGGACTTTTCACGTAGTGACCAGATCAGAGATCAGCTTTTAGAGGCTGGCGTGCAAATCAAAGATTATCGCGATAAGCCTAGCGATTGGACCCTGTAAATCCCCTTAGGTGTATACACTAAAGTTATTGTAAAAGCTGCCGATAATACTAGATTATGGTTGAGGTTCTATTTATTGAAGACAAGCAAGCCGACGCAATTTTAATGCAGGCCTTCTTGAAAGGTTCCAAAAAAGAGAAGTTCAACTTAGTTTTAGCTAGTTCGTTCAAAATGGGAACGATTTTACTTGAACAAAGAAATTTTGATGTAATTTTGCTTAGTCTCAATTTAAGAGTAACGTCTAGTGTGAAAACTCTATTAGAACTTTTAAAAGATATAAAAGACATTCCGGTTATTGTTTGTACTGATTCTAATGATGATATTTTGAGGATAGAAGCCTTAAATAGTGGTGCTTATGGTTTTATTATAAAAAATCAAATTCAAGCAAGTTTATTAATTCATAGAATTAAATTCGTTGTCGAAACCTTTAAAAGATCAAATAGAGAGTATTTAATGTTTGCTAGAAACATCTTCTAGTGAAGGTCTAGTAGAATCTTCATTGTGTTTAGAAATGAAATCAATAGTCTTAGGGCTGCAATAGCTTTCCTGACTTTATTACCAGTTTGCTCTAAAGAAAAATTTAGCGAGCAAGCTTTTGCTAATTCTATTCAATATTTCTCCTTTGTTGGATTTATTCTTGGAATTCTAAATCTAGTTTTGATTAGTTGTTTCAATAATTACTTTTTCAACAAACCACTATTGTTTGCTCTCTGCTTTATTTTAATTAAAGTTTTTTTGAGTGGAGCTTTGCATCTTGATGGTTTGATGGATAGTTTTGATGGCATTGCTGCAAGTAAAAAAACTCGTGGAGAAACTTTAACTGTAATGAAAGACAGTAGAGTAGGGGCTTTTGGGTCAATGGCAGGGGCTTTGATTCTGCTTGCTCAGTTTACTTTTCTGGCGGAGCTAGATTATAGAAACAATATTTTACTAATAGCTTTTTTACTTTTTCTACTACCGATCATGTCTAGATTTATGCTGGTATTGATTATTACTTTTCAGGTTAAAAAAAGTGATGTGCTCAATGACTCAAGTTCGCTTGCAATTTTCAAAAACAACCCAAAAACTTGGATGATTGTTTTGCTGAATTTACTGACTGTCAAAGCCTTTGCTTGGACTTTTATGCTGGCATTTAAGATTCCAGTTGAGCAGTTGATTTTTTGTGATTTTTTAATAGTGCCCTGGATGATAATTACTTGGTTTATCTATGCTTGGCTTAAATTTAAACTCAAAGGTCATAATGGAGATAGCATGGGAGCTGGGCTTGAGATCAGTGAGGCAGTTTATTTGTTGCTCATGGCTTTTATGATAAAGTAATTAATTGCTATGACTGAAAAAACATCTATTAAATCATCTGACCGCTTAAACAAAATCCCTCCATATCTCTTTGCTAGATTGGATCAAAAGAAAGCGGAAGCTAAGGCTAAGGGCGTAGATGTAATTAATATGGGTATCGGTGATCCTGATCAACCTGCATTGCAACCAATTATTGATGAAATGCATAATGCAATTGATGATCCTACTATTCATGACTATCCGCCATACACTGGTACTCTTGAATTTCGTAAGGCATGTGTAAAATGGACCGCTGAAAGATTTGGCGTAAAGGAATTTGATCCAGTTACTCAATGTCTTTCAACGATTGGATCTAAAGAATCTATCCACAATGTTTTCTTGGCTTTTATTAATCCAGGTGACTATACTTTAATTCCTGATCCAGGATATCCGGTTTATAACACTGGAACAATTTTTGCAAATGGTATTCCTTATAAAATGCCTTTGACTGCTGAAAATAGCTTCCTGCCTGACTTTGCAGCTATACCTAAAGAGATTGCAGAGAAAGCTAAGTTGATGTTTCTAAATTATCCAAACAATCCAACTAGCGCGATTGCTCCGATTGAATTTTTTCAAGAAGCAGTAGATTACTGTAAAAAATACAATATACTTCTTTGCCACGATATGGCTTACTCAGAAATTTACTTCGAAGATTACACTTCACCTTCTATCTTCAATGCTAAAGGTGCAGAGGATATAGCAATAGAGTTTCATTCGTTCTCTAAGAGCTACAACATGACTGGATGGCGCTTAGGATGGGTACTTGGTAACCAAGATGCAATTCAAGCACTTTCTAAATTGAAAACTAATGTTGACTCAGGTGTCTTCAAAGCTATTCAAAGAGCGGGAATCAGAGCAACGCAAATTCCTCAAAATGATATTGAAAAACGTAATGATAATGTCTATTTAGGCAGAAGAGATGCAATTGTAGAGGGTTTGAGATCTTTGGGTTGGGATATTAATCCACCTAAATCTACAATGTTTGTTTGGGCACCAATTCCTCGTAATACCACTTCAGCTTCAGCGTTCTGCGAAAAGCTGCTTGATGATTGTGGTATAGTGGTTTCACCTGGTAATGCTTTTGGTGAATATGGCGAAGGATTCTTTAGAATAGCTATGACTACTGATGTTCCAAGGATCAAAGAAGCCTTTGAGAGAATGCGTACAAATGGTGTTAAATATTAACAAGTATTGACAGCGCAAGCCCATAATTGATATTATTTTAACCATGGTTAAAGCCATTACTAATTTTGATGCAGGGAATGTAATTCCTAGTCATTCTACAAGTAGTACTACAGAACGACTTCCTGAAGTTTCTCCAGTTGAAAATACTGCACAACCATTATCTCCAGAGCAACGTGTTGAATTACACGCTTTTAAGAAGAAAAACAAAGTAAGAATTGGCTTAGATCCTTTAGCCGTTAGACTAAGAAGGTTATTAAGAAGCCCTCATATTACTCCAGATCAACTTAATCGTATGCTTGCAATTGCTACTGAGAGGCCTATAGGTGCTAGTTCTATAAAGACTGATCTTAAAACCTCAAATCAAGCTGCGACAAAAACTCTATATGTAACTGTTTCAAAAGAGCAAGAAGAAAAATTTGCTTCAGCTAATCCTAGTAACAAACTGCTTCTAATTAATCAATGTATCAATTCTGGATCAACTACTAAAAGTTATAGGACAGATGATAATCGAGCTATCCTGAAAATGCTAAAAGAATTAGCATTGAAAAATAATTTATCTACACTTGCTGGTGTTATTAATGCTTATATCGCTCTAGGTGAGTTGGATTTAGCACTATCTGTAATTGATAAGATGATGCTACCAACAAAAGCTTTTAGAGTTATAAATGGTCGCACTAGAGAAGTCGCAGGAGATGATTATCCAGCGAGAAGAACGGCTGCAGATTGCCTAAAATTTTTCCCAGTAATTACAGATCAAGTTCTTAAAACAAAACTTTTGAGCGTAGCTAAAAAGATAGCTACTGATCGAAAACAATATATTGAAGATCCTGAATTAAGACAGTTCGAAAAAGAGAATAATAGAAATCTAAGAAAAACTATTAATTCTGCTCTAAAAAGGATTTTGGAATTAAGATCTACACACTAATCTCTTTCTTCAGCTTATTAATCAAATCCTCTTCAGTAAAGGTGATTGCGCGCTTGCAAGCATTGACTATAGCTTCGTAATTTGAGCTGCCATGAGAAATAATTGAGATACCATTGAGACCACCTAGAAGTGCCCCACCAAAAGAGTTTGGATGGAAATGATCTTTAAGCTTACCAAAGACATTTACGCTTTTTAGAAGTAAGCCACCGATTAAGGCAATTGGTCCGCCACCTTTAATGTGATTTTGGATAGCACTACTCATCATCTTTAAACCGCCTTCAAGCGCTTTGAGGTGAATATTGCCCGTGAAACCATCACAAATAGCGGCATCACAAAGAGTGCCATCAATGATAGTTTTCCCTTCGACATTGCCGATGAAATTAATCTTAGGTTCTTGCTTCAGTAAAGTAAAAGCTGCTTTATAAGTTTCAGTGCCTTTGCCATCTTCTTCGCCAATATTGAGAAGACCGATTTTGGCTTTGTCTTTTTTGAAAATTAATTTATAGAATAAAGTGCCAATGATCGCTGATTGCACCATTTGCTCAGGAGTGGTTTCTATATTAGAACCACCATCTATCAGAAGCATTTTGCCAGTGGTTGTAGGAATGACAGTACAGATAGCTGGTCTCTCAAAACCTTCTATGCGCTTAAGTTCAAACAGTGATGCTGCTGTTGCTGCACCAGTGTTACCTGCTGCGATTACTGCATCAGCTCTGCCGCTTGCTACTAATTTATTAGAAACTACAATGCTGCTATTTGCTGCACGCTTAACTGCGCGTGCTGGATTTTTTTCCTCCATGCTCACTTCATCCGGTGCATGAATCATAGTAATAGAAACCTTTTTAGAACCCTTCTTTACTACTAAAGTTTTCTCAGCATCATTAATATCGGAAACACTAAAAGTTAAGCCAAGCTCTTTTTGAATTTTACTTTTGATTACTTCAAGGATACTATCTACATTACCTACAAGAATAATCTCTGCCTTAAGCTCTAATGCCGCAATAATGCCGCCTTTTACTGTTTCGTAAGGAGCAAAGTCCCCACCCATAGCATCAATAGCAACAACAGGCACCTTCTTAAGCATCAAGGTCATCTATAGGCTCATCGCCATATTCGGGCTCTTCAGCTTTAGCACTAACTAGTGATAGTTGTTCGCTGCCATCAGTTTCGATCTCTTCACCATTCTCGCCTGTAAGAGCAATTAAGCTTTCATCATCATCTGGATTGATAAATGGATTAATTGAAACTACTGAATCGCTGTCATCAAGTTTTTGGATCTTAACGCCAGTTGCCATACGGCTTTGGAAAGGAATGTCTGCAGCTTTCTGTCTTACCACTACACCATTAGCAGTTGCAATAATGAACTCATCATTAGTGCTTACTGATCTGATAGTTGCAAGTTTGCTCTTAGGAGTTTTGAACTTAGTACCGATTAGACCTAGTCCACCTCTACCTTGTACTCTAAACTCACTGATTTTGACACGTTTACCAAAACCATCATTAGTAATAACTAAGAGGTTGATATCATCGCTGGAATCAACTACATCAAAGCCTACAAGCTCATCGCCATCTCTCAGGCTAATAGCTTTAACACCTTTAGCAGTTCTGCCCATGCTTCTCACGTCATCTTCGCTGTATCTGATAACCATGCCGTCTTTGGTTCCGAGAATTAAAGTCTTAGTACCATCAGAGATTCTTACCCATTCGAGTTTGTCTC
>CAYQSL010000107.1:0-5638 GCA_964420165.1 uncultured Gammaproteobacteria bacterium
CTCAATGAGAGATTAAAGAATAATCGAAAAATTCTTTTTAATAGCTATCGCAGTATTAGTGAAGCAGTAAATCAAAAGCAAGCAATTACAACTGCCGCAGAATGGTTGCTTGACAATTTTCATATTGTTGAAGAGCAATTGCGTGATATTAAAGAGCATTTGCCTATATGGTTCTATAAAGAATTGCCAAAACTAGCAGATGGTCCTTTGGCAGGATATCCCCGTGTATATGGCTTGTCATGGGCTTTTGTGGCACACACTGATAGCCGTTTTGATCCAGAACTCTTAGTTCAATTTGTGCGAGCTTATCAAACTGTTCAACCTCTAACCATTGGTGAACTTTGGGCGATCGCAATCACATTACGAGTAATCTTGATTGAAAATTTGCGTTGCTTAAGTGTTCGTATAACCAACTCCTCTCAATCACGTAAAACTGCAGATGCAATTGCAGATGGTTTACTTGGATTAAATGGTGGTGTTCCAGAACTCTCTGAAGAGCAACTATATAGCCTTGATCCTGAACATCTTAATGAGTCATTTCTCGTTCAATTAATTCAACGTTTGCGTTATCAAGATCCCTCAGTTAATACGGTTTTACAATGGTTGAATAAAAAATTAGTTGATATGAATATCACTGCTGATGAGCTTGTTTCAACAGAACACAATAAGCAATCAGCTGCTAATCTAACGGTGCGAAACATCATCACAAGCATGAGATTGATCTCAGCATATGATTGGCGTAACTTCTTTGACTCAGTTAGTTTAGTTAGCGAGATCTTAAGTGAAAATCCTCTATTCCCAACTTTAGATTTCACTACTCAAGATTATTACTTCCACGCTATTGAAGAATTTAGTAAAGGTTCAAAATATACTGAAATTGAAGTTGCAAATTCAGTGATTGCAAAAACAAAAGAATATAGAAATGCAAATCCTGGAATTGACGATAGGAGAGGAGATCCAGGTTATTACTTAATTTCTTCAGGTAAAGAAATTTTACAGCGTGAATTAAACTTTAGTCCAAGTCTTAATAGACGTTTAAGTGATTTTTGGATTGGGCATGCCAAGTTAGGCTATGTTGGAACTATTTGGCTTTTAAGTTTTGTAATTTTATCAATATTACTGTGGGTAAGTTTCAAGCAAGGCGTAAGTCCTGAGTGGCTTCTAGCTTTTGCAATAGTTGGATTTATACCAGCTTCAGATATTGTTATTGCTTCTCTGAATAAACTGGTGGTGATTTTTGTGGGACCACGACATTTACCTAGAATTAAATTTAAAGAGGGTGTTCCTGAATCAATGACTTCTTTTGTGGTGATGCCGATTCTACTGATTAACGAAAAGATCATTGAAGATCATATTGAACAACTTGAAGTTCATTACCTCTCAAATCCTGATGGTTATGTGCATTTTGGATTACTCTCAGATTGGAAGGACTCTAGCCAAGAAATCAATTTGCACGATAGTGATTTATTGGATATAGCCATTAAAGGAATAGAACAGTTAAATACCCGATATGGAACTCTTAGTAATGGTCAAAAACGTTTTTCCCTCTTTCATAGAGAACGTAGATGGAATACGCAAGAAAATAAATGGATGGGTTGGGAGCGTAAGCGAGGAAAGCTCCATGAGTTTAATCGACTATTGCGTGGCGCAACTGACACTAGTTATATCCCTTTAGATCAAGGAGATTTGACTGTCCCTAATAATATTAAATATGTAATCACTTTGGATGCTGATACTAGAATGCCTATGGATTTAGTTAAACAACTAGTAGGTACTATGGCACATCCTTTAAATGTACCTCGCTTAGACCCTGATACTAGAAGGGTTGTAGAAGGTTATTCAATACTTCAACCGAAAGTAATGGCTTCATTACCTTCCAGAACGAATAGTTCTATTTTCCAAAGATTATTCTCAGGCCCTTGTGGTCTAGACCCATATACTTTTACCAGCTCAGATATTTATCAAGATTTGTTTGGTGAAGGAACTTATACAGGTAAAGGAATTTATGATTTGGATATGTTCGAAACTGCACTTGCAGGTCGAATACCTGAAAATGCTCTTTTAAGTCATGATCTTTTTGAAGGTACATTTGCTCGTTGTGGTTTTGTTAGTGATCTTGAACTCTTCGAAGATTTCCCTTCACATACTGAAGTAGCTGCTTTGCGTTTGGATAGATGGGTAAGAGGCGATTGGCAGCTTCTACCATGGATATTAGGTTTCAAAGATAAACAACTTCCATTTGTAGGACGTTGGAAGATGATTGATAATTTGCGTCGTAGTCTATCTGCGCCAGCTATGGTAGCTACTTTGACTCTGTCTTGGTTTTTGCCTCAAGCACCTTATATTTACTGGACTTCATTTGTTCTAGTGGCTCTTGCTTTCCCACTATTCCTTCCATTAATTTCGGGCTTTATAGCTTTTTCTGGTAATAGAAAAAAATTACATGTACGAACTAATTTCACTTATGAATTTTTAATTGGTTGTGAGCAAACTTTATTCCTGCTTTCATTACTTCTTTATCAAGCTTTGCATATGTGCGAGACGGTGATTATCACTTTATTTCGTTTGTTTGTAACTAAGAAGAAGCTTTTACAATGGGTTACCGCAGCTCAAGAATCAATTCGGGTTAATCTTTCTTTGGATTACTTCCTTGTAAGACATAAATTTTCAGTTCTTTCTGCAATAGTTCTTGGAGCCTCGCTTACATACTTTAGAGCTGATTCTGGAATCGAATTAGTTGCAGTTCCTTTTATTGGCTTATGGGTAATTTCTCCATTTGTTGCACATCTTGTTAGTTTGCCTCCGCGTATAGATCCACATGAACCTCTTGCTGCTGATGAGATGAAAAAAATGCGTCTCATTGCTAGAAGAACTTGGAAGTTTTTTACTAGTTTTGTTACCGAAGAGGATAATTTATTACCGCCTGATAATTTTCAAGAAGATCCACAACCGGTAATTGCACACCGTAGTTCACCAACTAATTTTGGACTCTATCTTCTGTCTGTACTTTCAGCAAAAGACTTTGGTTGGATTGGCATTAAAGAGATGACTGCTAAATTAGAAGCGACTTTGAATGTTCTAATAGATTTACCTCGTTACAATGGACACTTTTATAATTGGTATGAACTGCGCCATAAAGAGCCATTAGAGCCTAGATATATTTCTTCAGTTGATAGTGGAAATTTAGCAGGTTATTTGTTAGTTATTGCAAAAACCTGTAGGGATGCACTTGAACTACCTATACCAACTGCAAGTGGTGTTGAAGGTATTCATGATTCCTTAGTACTTTTAAGAGAGTCAATGTCTAAGATTAAAGACAAGCGTAGAGCTTTAGCAGTTAATTTAGAAAGCTTGCATAAGGCAGTAAACTTTCTTGAACTATCTTTGTATGGCACCCCTGAGACGCCGTCAGAATATATAGTTCGCTGGCAAATTATAAAAGCTAATGCTGATACTGTAGTGGATATCGCCAAGACTTTTGCACAAGAGCACGGCAAGGCTAGTGGTAATGAAGTAGCTTTCTGGGCTTCACAAGTTTACGCCAGCATGCAAAGTCATATTGATGACTATAAACAGATTTTCACGTGGACTAAATTTTTCACTAAGGCATTACCAGAAAATCTGGATCCTGAATTAAAACAAGAGCTGAAATTATTAGACACTAAGGAAACTTTAGAGTTACCTCTGAAAGATTTAGCTTTATACTATGAAAAAATTTCTCAAACTTTATTGAGCTTGCCAGAACATCTTAGTGATTTCTCTGAATTAATTATGATGTTGAAAGATTCACAGTTTGCTTGTGAAGTATTGCAAGAGAGGTTGATCTATATAGCAGGGGCTTCGCAGAAATTATTTGACGAAATGGATTTTAAATTTTTATTTGATCCAACTCGCAAACTTTTCTCAATAGGTTATAACGCAACTGAGAATCGATTAGATCCTTCTTATTACGATATGTTAGCTTCGGAAGCTAGATTGACGAGTTTTGTTGCTATAGCTAAAGGTGATGTCCCTGTATCTCACTGGTTCTCTTTAAGTCGTGTACTTACTCCTATGAGTAATGAAGCTGCACTTCTATCTTGGTCTGGATCTATGTTTGAGTATTTAATGCCTTCACTGGTGATGTATACTCCGCGCGATAGTCTCTTAGATAAAACTTGTCGTTTGATTATCAAAAAACAAATTGACTATGGCAATAACAATGACGTGCCCTGGGGTATATCCGAGTCTGCTTATAATATTCGGGATTTAAATTTTACTTATCAATATTATAGTTTTGGAGTACCAGGTCTTGGCTTGAAAAGAGGTCTGGAGCAAAATTTGGTTGTATCGCCTTATTCAACTGCACTTGCTGCAATGTATTTCCCGAGATTAGCTTTAGAGAACTTTAAAAAGCTTGAGAAAATGAAAATTCTTGGCTCTTATGGTTTTTATGAAGCAGTTGATTTCACTGCACCTAGAATACAAGAAGGTCAAAAGCAAGCTGTAGTACAAGCTTATATGGCTCATCATCAGGGTATGTCACTAGTGGCGCTCGCTAATGTGGCTTTCGATGGCATTATGCGTCATCGTTTTCATAGTATCCCTGAGATTAAAGCTGCTGAGCTTTTACTTCAAGAGCGTACACCACGTACTGTGACTCTGGTACAGCCTAAAGTTGGACAGCTTGAAGTTAACAATGTCAAAGATTTGATTCAACCGGCTATTAGACGTTTTGATTTACCATCTTTGCCTATTCCTTCGACACACCTTTTATCCAATGGTTCTTATACAGTAATGATTAGCTCTGCTGGTTCTGGGTATTCACGTTGGAATGATATGGCGATAACTCGCTGGCGTGAGGATGCTACTTGCGATATGTGGGGAAGTTATATTTTCTTACATGATACAGCTACGAAACTATCATGGTCACTCGGGTATCAGCCAACTGCTACTAAGCCTAGTTATTATGAAGCTATTTTTACAGAAGATAGAGCAAGAATTGCTAGAGAAGATAGCGAGATTCATAGCAGTTTGGAGCTAGTTATATCAGCAGAAGACAATGCAGAAATTAGGAAGGTAGCAATTAGAAATTCTGGCTCTAAGGCTAAAGAAATAGAAGTCACTTCTTATGCTGAAATTGTTTTAGCTCCACAAGCAGCTGATTTAATGCATCCAGCTTTTTCAAATCTTTTTGTACAAACTGAATATATCCCTGAAACTACTACACTGATTGCTACTCGTAGACCACGCTCCGCAACTGAAGCACCTATTTGGATGGCACATGTAATAGCTGTAGAAGGTAATGAGAATGCTGGTATCGAGTATGAAACTGATAGAGTGCGTTTCCTTGGTCGTGGACATTCCATTAGAAATGCTGTGTCTATTCAGGAAGGACATCCACTTTCTAATACAGTAGGTGCAGTCTTAGATCCTATTGTCAGTTTGCGTACCAGAATTACTATTCAACCAGGAACTACTAGGTATCTTTCTTTTTCTACAATTGTAGGTAATTCTCGTGAAGAAATTATTGATCTTGCAGATAAATATCATGATCCATCAATCTTTGAACGTGCATCTTCACTAGCATGGGCGCATGCAAGAGTGCAATTGCATTATTTGGGTATCGATGATACGGAAGCCAATCTCTATCAGCAAT
>CAYQSL010000108.1:0-5625 GCA_964420165.1 uncultured Gammaproteobacteria bacterium
CATAACCTACTTTTGCGAGCCAAAGTTTTATGGGTTCAGCTTTGGGGCTGGGTACAGATTGAATCAGTCTTAGCAAAGTCTCTGGATCAGCAACATCAGTAAGATATTTTTTACCATCAGTAGCTTCTAATTTCAGTTGGTTACATTTTGTAACCGACTGACTTTCTTCTTTTTTAAGCCTATTTTTAAGGACTTTCCAATAATTTCGTGCTGCTTGAAAATTAGTCTGCAATAGGACTTGAAGAATATCCACTATGGAAAAATACCAAGTCTCAATCTTGTCATCATAGACACGACGTATTTTATAGTCTTCAAAAATAGCGAGATCATCTTTCATAATAAAGCCCTACTCTTACGTATATAATAGCAGTTCTTTCCGAAACGATCATAAAGTTTTGTTCATAAAATCAATCCTACATATGATGAACAGAATGCTTATCAAAAGCCTTTCACTATAAGCAGCAGGAGTATATTAATGCTCTTGTGATGTATAAAGCATTAGATTAACTACTTTTAAAAATATACTTAAACCTATTTAGTTGTGTCTCAATTATTTCCCAAAATTCTAAGAAATGTTGATGCTCAGGATTAGTTTCAAGAAATACTTTTGTCGGACGGCTAGGATCTACAAAGTTCTGTACAGTAGTGCAGTTCATGAAGTATTTTCCATTTTGATCACAAAATTTATCTAATCTTCTTTCTTTAAATCCTTCGCCCCATTTAAGACTGGATTTAACTGCAAATAAAATTTCGTCTAATAATTTGAAGGCATCATGCATTATATCTACCAGTACTCTTCTCTTTAAAGCTTGTTCTTGTCCTCTTACTATTTCTGTATCTAAAAACTTTGTTCGTACATCAATAGGAATCTCTTTTCCTGTGCTAGTTCTATCAATAAAAGGTGATTCTTGTCTGTCAACAACTTGATCAATAAGTGCAATATAATGAAGCGTTGAAAAAATTGAACTCAAGCAACTGAGTCCTTTCCACATTTCTTTATCTGGAATTTCTATATCAGGTTTGATACTAGCTTCTATTGTTTCGGCTACATCTTTTCTTATAGAACCTTGTGAGTCACAGAGTTGACACATTAAATTTCTAGCTTCAATCAGATTTTCTATAGAACTATCTATGGCAGTAGCGTTACGCCTTAAAAAAATTGGCAGATGCTTAGATGCAGGAGTTAATCGCTCAACTCGTGCAAGTATTCTTTGGTAGTCATCGAGGCTATTAGGGTTAATCAAACTTAGTGTGCTCCATGATCTCATCAAAGTGAGGGAATAAATATTTATTAAAAACTTGTTGCATGTATTCCATGAATAATGGAATGATTTGCAGGGCTGGACAGCCATAAATGTCAAAGTCGGATGTCTTAAAAGCTTGTTTCATTTTGCCTTTTCTATCAATAAAATCTTGATCTGATCTTAAGAACTCAAAATCTAAATTAGACTCATTCGATGTTGGATTGTAATTTATTGCATCAGATTTAATATCATGTCCTAATCTTTCTTTACCTATCTCTTTAACTCCATAATTGTGATACCCTCCTGGACCGCGTTTAAATAGATATGATTCAAGTTCACTAAAAACAATCATTGGTATTTGAGTTAAGTCTAATAACATATCCTTAGTTTTATCAAAAGCCCCTTTGAATTCAGCAGAAGATAATTGGGAATTGCGTTTGATAACTATTGATTTTAAAATTGCTTCCCAAATATGCGCGGCAGAATCAACCCCAGCTTGTATTATTTGAGGCAATGGAGTCTCTTTCCCAGGTTTGCTTTCAGCAGAAATTTTGGTAAGTAAATCAACTGTGCCAAGATGAGATTGAAAATCTTTAAACAAATCTTTAAAAGGTGCAGCCGCAAAATTAAATAGCATTCCTATATAGCCATGTATGTCGAGATCACCCTCTCTGACAAAATTTATTGCATTAGCTGCTTGTAATTTATTCTCCTTACTAAATTCGATTTTTTTCTGTTCAACTGCTTGGCTTACTTTATGAAATTTTTTAGTAAGATATTCTTTTGCTATTTGCATTCTGTCGGCTGTATGGTCAGCTACTGCAATAACAGAAGATGCTACTGGCTCAGCAGGCTTAGCTTCAAAGAACTCATTCAGGAATTTGGCATTAGGTCCAATAGTACTAGGCATAAAGCCTGTTTATATCAAAATAAGAGGCGCTATGTCAAGATATTCCATCGAAAATCAGATTGATTATATAATCTCAAGACTGCGGATCAATAGCTGCAAACGAATTTCCATTAGTAGTTTCTTGAGATAGAATCTTGCCAAACTTAACACTAGAAAGTTTTAGAGCTTTTTTGCAAGAAGTGTTTTCATCAGAGGCTTTAGATAAATATTTATAAGATCTATTTTCGGTTTCAACTTCAAAACTAAAAAGAAAATCTTTACGACCAGATTCCGCTACAGTCAAATCAGAAATAGTGAAACTTCCTTGCTCACTATTCGCGGCAACGACACCATTGAATTTAGTAACTTTCTCTGTGCTGCCATCATGAGAAAGATCTTGGAAAACAACATAGACCTTATCTAGTGAAGGAAGTTTAAATCCATACTTAGGACTGCTTTCGCAATAAAATTTAGATCTCATGACTTTATCAGGTTTAATAACTTCTAGTTCGTAACTAGCATTTGTAAGTAATTCTTTTGGAATATAAAAAAGCGCGGACATGTTTCCCAGCGCACCATCAAGCTGTTCTGACATTGCAATAACATAAAAATCATCTTCTTCTACAGTTTGAACAAGTGCATCTTCTATAGTTCTTTCATTGAAATTTAATATAGAATCCGCAAACGCAGGCGGAGTGAATGCAGCTATAGATAGAGCCAGGACTAAAAGTCTTTTAATCATAATTAATTTCGATTCTAACATGAGTTCACCTAATCCTTTAGACTGATGTTTTTACTGAGATCTTCAATTACAATTTTCATCATGCTTTATGAACTGATTTATACAAGCCTTGCTGTGCGAGAAATGACCAAAGAAGATTTGAACAATATTCTAACTGTTGCGCGTGACGAGAATAAAAGACTTAGAATAACTGGAATCCTTCTATATCAAAATCGTACTTTCATTCAGTTATTAGAAGGTGAGAAAGAGGCGGTTTGTGAGTTATATAAAACAATCCAAAACGATGATAGGCACACTCGTGTAACGACATTCTGGGAAGCGCCAATTGAGTCTAGAAATTTTGCGCAATGGTCTATGGCTTTTGCAGAATTAACAGATCTAAAAGATTTTGATCCTGAAGTGGTTTCAACCTTTTTGGAAAAAGGTTTTACTAATGAATTAATTAGCAATAATCCAAATATTGGACAGCAATTACTACTGAGCTTGAGAAGTACTTTGTAATAAATCCTCTGCAGCAGCTCCGATCGCTGTTTAGAGTGCTAGTTGTAGAATTAAACTAACTAATAATGATGGGCGATGAAAATCCAAATGCTGACTGCGGCAAAAGTGCAGAGACCATAGGCGGGTGCCCGATTAGTCTTTTTGTTTATGTAGATGATGTTGATGCAGCCTTCAAACAAGCTGTTGATGCGGGTGCTACAACGACAATGCCTGTAGCAGATATGTTCTGGGGAGATCGTTGTGGCAATGTGAAAGATCCATTTGGATATTCATGGATGCTTGCTACTCACACAAAAGATCTTACTCAAGAACAAGTTACAAAAGGCGCTCAAGAATTTTTTGCACAGATGGCGAAGGGCTAAAAAATCAACTTGCATTTAATTTGAGCTCAAATTAATCGCATTCAAATCAAATTGTGCTATAATCATTTTATATGAATAATCGAATTTTAATTTTAGCTCTCTGTGCCTGTATGGCATCTAATCAAGCTGCCAAAGCAAATGCCTTTGGACAAATAGTTGGCGGAACAGTAGGAGTGGTACTGGGCGCGCCAGTTGGTGCAATTGTAGGTTTACCAACAGGTCTTGTTAAAGGAGCTGTGGATGGTGTTACTGATCCATTGATTCCAGCACCAAATATGCTCCTGAAAATTCTTGCAGCTCCTATCGCTATTCCTTTAGGAATAATCGTTGGTGGTGTTGTAGGTATGGGCAAAGGTGCAGCTCGTGGTATGGAAATGGGCTATAACATCGTTAACGAGCGCGATGCAGATGGCGTTTAATCTATAAACTGAATAGGCACAGAAATTAGTTCTTTCTCTTCTTGACCTTTTTTGAAAAGAGTGAAGTGTAAATGTGGTTCACTACTATTACCATTGTGACCAGATTCACATATTTTAGTATTTGCTTTTACGATGTCTCCAACTTTAACTTGCGAACTATTGTATTTAGGATGAGCATAATGTTGTATCAAGCCGTCCTCTCCTAAAATCATAATTTCGTTGACCTTATCATTACGTTTAATTGATCCATTGGTTTCAAATTGAATATGTGCTTCATTTGCTTTATGGTCTGGATATGAATCTACGACTGCAATTACAGTCCCATCTTTAACAGCTAAAACGTCAGTGCCAATCGGCATTAAGAAATCCATTGCATGTTCATACATTCCATGATGAGATCTCGGATCACTAATTGCTGTGAATTTATCTTTGTGTTTTGGATCAAAAGGGTAATTAATTTTTATAACTTCTTTTTTCGTGCTTTCAGATTTTGAATTAGTTATTTTTTGCAATTTTTCAATATGCATCGATAAGCACCAACATGCAAAAGATACTAGAGCTCCAGTGCTAATGTCGACAATATTTTTTAAAAAACTTTTAGACTTCATTCCAGTTAAGGCTGGAGCAAAAGCAAGAGGAGGGACTAAATATTTTAAAATCAGATCATGATATTTGCCAAACCAATTAATTGTTTGTCTATAGAAAGAATCTGTTTTTTCTGGAATGTTTTTTGTCTTTGCTTTATTCTCTTCGGGTGGAATAAATTTTTGTTTAGTCTGATTATTTGTATGAAAAGGGTTAAAGGGCCGTGAATTCGGCTGTGTTGCAAAGCTTGGATTTATAGAGCTAATAGACATTCGTAAGAAACTTCATACTGTAGATAATATGTAAGTATGTATTGTGAGTGCCTAATTAATCAAGTTCTAGAAACCCTATTATACTTATATAGATGACTACTGAATCTAAGAAAGGCAAAGTTACTCGAATTGTAATTACAGCTCTAGCTCTTATGGTAACTGCGTTTTGCATAGTTGCATATTTGCAGCCTACTGATTATAGTATCTCGCGTGCCATTGGTATCAAAGCTCCTGTGGCAGAAGTTTTCCCACATATAAATAAACTTTCTAATTGGCATGCATGGTCGCCATGGGTAGAACTTGATCCAAATGCAAAAGTCACTTTTGCTGGACCTGAAGAAGGTACTGGTGCTTCGATGACTTGGGATGGCAATGACAAAATGGGCAAAGGTTCAATGACTATACTTGAGAGTAAACCAAATGAGCTTGTAAAGTATCGCTTAGATTTCATTAAACCAATGATGGATAGTAGTATGTCAAGGTTTGAACTCAAAGGTGATAATTCTAACGAGACGACAGTTGTTTGGACTATGTATGGGACGCATCCAAACTTTTTATCAAAAGCTATGTGGATGGTATTTTGCAGTCACATGATAGGCAAACAGTTTGAT
>CAYQSL010000109.1:0-5598 GCA_964420165.1 uncultured Gammaproteobacteria bacterium
AAACCATATCTGCACCTTCAAGAGCTTTAGCAATTTCTTCTGAACTTTCTTCAGCAGCTAATCTTCCAGTTTCTGGATTACCGCCAGCACCTAGACCTCTTGTAAGTTTGTTGCCAAGCTGAATTTTATTAGAAGTAGGAGCTACTTCTAAAGCTTGGATATCAGTATTAGCAACCCAAAACTCTATATTGCCTAAGCCCGCTAACATCATTCCGTTAACAGCATTAGATCCAGCTCCACCAGAGCCAAAAACTTTAATATTCGCACCTTTTTGATAAGACATACAGCTAGCGTAAATGTATATCGCTAGGCCGTCAAGCCCTAAAATGAATAATTTTCATTACAGGCCATAATTTTTTTTAATGTACCTCATCTTTGAGGTAACTAACTTTAAAGATGCATGGGCAAAAAAAAAGTTCCAACTTTTTAGATTGGAACTTTTATAATTTGTCATTGCGAGGAGTGGCTTGTCCTGTGACCTGTCCATCGAAGCCTTGGCGAAGATGGAAGCTTCAGCGAAGTAGGATTACGGTAAAGTAACAATTACAGTAGCTTTTACAGTGATTGGTTTATTTACAGTATTAGTATCAGGAGTTTCTCCAACTTGTCCTTGAGAAACAATATAAGGATTTATTTTTCCATTTAAATTGAATTTAAGTGTTTTAGTTTCTGCATCATAGCTAGCAATTGTTATGCTTCCTGTACCAACGCTATCGTCAGAAGTTGCATATGAAGTTGTAGAAGAATTGAAGCCATTAACTTTGATTTTTGTTACTAAGAAAGTAACAAGACCTTCGTTATCTGATTCCCCATCGTTTCCGCTACCTGTAAGATCTAACTTATAACCTTTTGTGAAATTAGCTATTTCAGAACTAGGAATTAGAATGGATAGAACTCCAGCACTGGCTCCTTTAGTACCGCCAATAGTTATAACTAGAAGACTCCCTTGGTTTACAGCAGCGACTGAATCATTGCCACCGCTTGATGTACTCTTTAGAGTTACTGATCCAACTTGGAAAGCAGCTTTATCTGCAGCTAAACAGGGTACTGTCGTTAATATAAGCATTAAACATGCACTAATAATTTTTTTCATTCATTCTCCTTTGTAAGAAATCTTTTCTTTTAGAACCAATATTATATATTAGACCTGTTGCGAGACAGTGGTTTTAATCTCTGAAACCTTTTACCTGAGGCTTCTCCCCTTTTTTTATCTGAGGTAGTTTTTTTGCACTATTGGTAAGTCCAGGATTAATTTGATTGAGGGCTTGCCTTTGTTTTTTAGAAAGACCAGAACTCATTTGTTCAAGCATTTGTTTTGGATTAAACATTGCTTGCTGAGGATTGAATTTATTTGCTGCGGCATCAGCTCCTTGACTAGCTTTCATCATTGCCATCATTGGACCCATATTTTTGAAAACCTTAGACATCTTAGAAAATTCAGAACTTAATTGAGCTAAGTCTGCATCTTTTAAGCCAGAACCTTTCGCGATCCTTTTTTTTCTTGAGTTTGCCGAACTATGAGTTGCAAGTAAATCTGGGCTAGTTCTTTCTTCTTTCGTCATGCTATTAATAGCAATTTTGTATCTTGATAATTTGTTTTGACCTTGTTCTAGCAAAGCATCTTGGTTATTAGGATCTAAGCCCATGCCGCTGAGGAATTGACCCATACCGAGCATCTTGAAAATTGATCCGAAATTACCAATTTTAGAAATCATATTTTGGAAACTGAGGAAGGTTTCGTAATTAAAATTACCTTTCATCAATTCTTCTTCAAGGCGCTTAGAATCTTCCTCAGAAATCTTTTGCTCAGCCTTCTCTACTAAAGAGATCACATCACCCATCCCCAGAATACGGCTAGCCATACGCTCAGGATAGAAATTCTCTAAGTCTTCGAGTTTCTCACCAACTGAAGCAAGTTTAATAGCTTTACCTGTAGCTTCAACAACAGAAAGTGCTGCACCACCACGAGTATCTGAATCGAGCTTGGTGAGTATGATACCTGTGATGCCGATTTGAGTATTGAAAGTATCAGCTACATTTGCAGCCTCTTGTCCAATTAAGGAATCAATTACTAATAATTTTTCGCTAGGCTCTAATTGTTTCTCAAGAATTAAAAGCTCTGCCATTAGGTCAGTGTCAATCTGCAAGCGACCAGCAGTGTCGATGATATAAACGTCGTGCTCGGAATCTTGTTTAACAAGTTTGCTTAAGCCAATAGGACTATCAATTGTGTAAGTACCTTGAACGTCATCATTAATAATATTTAGAAAATCTACTCCAGCCTGCTCTGCAAGAATTTTCAATTGTTTAACGGCAGCAGGTCTTTGTAAATCGGCAGGAACCAGTAGGGGATTGCGCCCTTCGCCTTTGAGTTTGAGTGCAAGCTTAGCTGCTGCTGTAGTTTTACCAGCACCTTGCAGACCAAGTAATAAAATCACTGAAGGTTTTTTTGTGAGATTTAACTCGCGCTCTGCTTCAGAAAGTTTGCCACCAAGAACTTCGATGAGCGAATCATTTATGATCTTGATAAACTGATCGCCGGGATTAATGCCGGTAAGCACTTCTTCTCCGAGAGCGTTCTCTTTTACGCGAGAAATAAATAGTTTTACTGCTTTTAAACTAACGTCAGATTCTAATAACTGTCTTCTGATTTCAGCTAAGGTCGCTTCAATATTTCCTTCAGTGATCTTTTTCTGACCACGAAGTTTTTGAATAATGCCTTGAAATTTAAATCCTAGAGAATCGAACATAATGTTTGCTTTTCGGATTTACATAATAGCAAATTGCTATCAAGAGGGCTTTATCAAGCCAAACTATAAGATTATTACTAGATATTAAACGAATAAAACCTAGATTGCTGTTGATCGCGTATTTTGAAATAATTGATTCGCAGCCAACATGAAAGATGATGCTTCCTTGCGTACTACCTTCCAAAAATCTTGACCTATTATTGGTTCTGGCTGTGAATCAAAACGGCATTCAAAATCCAATACATGATTAGGAACATAACTAAAGTCAAAAATTGCTGGCGCGCTATGCAAATCTTCACTGGATTTAAAAGTTTTTACAAGTCCTGTGACTTGACCATCTCGCTCTGCAATAGCCAAATAAAATTTCTCATCATTCACCTCAGCTTGGAAACGATATACTGTAAATTGCTTGCCCTGGAAATCAAGTTGCTTAGGTTTTTTTGCTTCCCAATTAGCAGCTTGTAACTTTGATAATAATAAAAGCTCTTTGGAAAAAGCATTTTTGCCAAAACTACTTGCTAATAGCTCCATTTGACGACGATCAATTTCGTCATTAAATTCACCTAATTCAGAGTGATCTATTCCTTCTGGAGAATAAGGTAGTTCTTCTATTCTCCGCTCTTTTATTCTCTCATCTTTATATGAACCATCCATAAGGTCTCTATAACTGTGAATACGTGGCATAGAGGCAATTATATATTATCCAAGATAATAAAGCTATTTCAAATTGTCTCCTTTGTTCATGATTTCGTCTTAGTTTCAGGGAGATAATTTGTAATCTTCTATAATTAAGGTCGATGAAAAAAATCTTCCTAATATTAGCCCTTTTTATTTTAAATATAAATATTGCTCAAGCATCAAGTCATAGAGATTCAGCTTTCTTAGCTGCAAATTCACCTCTTGATGGTACTGATCTTTATGCTTTCAATAGCTATGAAGCCGGTAGAGAGGATTTTATTACTATCATCACTAACTATCAACCTTTTCAAATTCCAGGGCAAGGACCTAATTACTATTCGTTTGATCCAACTGCTTTCTACGAAATCTTCATAGACACTGATGGAGATGCAGTTGAGAATCATGTTTTTAGATTTAAATTTACTCAGTTATTAACTAATGAGAATCAAGGTCTTACTATGACAGTTGATAGTAAAAAAATTGAATTTCCTTTTATCAACAATGGAGCAGTATCTAATACTAATGCAACTAGCTTAGCAAGGCAGTTTGGTTATACCATTCAGTATTTCAATAATGGCGAAGCATATAGTTATAACGCATCAGAAAGTGTGCCTACTAAAGGCAAATACTTGACCAAGGCTGCTACAGTAACTATTCCTGAATTAGTTGATTTTGATGATACTAAAACTTTTACAGTGCCTGAAAATAATATAGGCTCTAACTCAATTGCTGATTATGATGCATATGCAAGTGCATACATTTATGATGCAGTTATTCCGGACAAAAAATGTAAAACCAATGCACGAGTATTTGTAGGTCCACGTCAAGAAAGTTTTAAAGCTAATCTTTCTGGAATCTATGATTCTGCATCAAAGAATTTACAAGGATCTGAAAATGGCTCAGTAAATGAATTTGCTGGATACAATACTCTAAGTATTGCGATTGAAATTCCTAAAGCTTGTTTGAACATCCGAGAAAAGGATCCTGTAGTAGGCATCTGGTCTACAAGTAGTACACCTGCAAGAAGAATAGTAAAAACTAAATCAATTTTTTCTAGAACCACTTTATTTTCCACTAACGCTTTTGTACAAAGTTCTAGACTAGGTAATCCTTTGGTAAACCTAATGTTCATTGGTTATAAGGACAAAAATTTATTCAACACTACAATTCCAAGAAATGATTTGAAAAAGAAATTTGATGATTCTATTTCATATCCTGCGCTTGCGGAATATATAGAAAGTAAAACTTCTTTAGTGGCACCTAATCTATTTCCACGTACTGATCTTCAAGAAGTCTTTCTGACTGGGATTGAGGGTTTAAATAAAAGTACTGGTAAGAAAAATAAAGCAGCTAAGCAAGCAGACGTTCTGCGTCTGAATACGACTACGCCTGCATTAGCCAAAGGTGCACAGAATCGTCTTGGTGTGCTTGCTGGTGATAATGCAGGTTACCCAAATGGACGTAGACCAGGTGATGATGTTGTGGATATCTTTTTTAGATTGCTGTTTGGTGCGCGTATTAGTGATGTGAGCGTGGCGCCATCAAAAAATATTTCATTTACTGATGGAGTAACTGTTAGTGATCAGGATTTCTCAGATAGCTTTCCGTATTTGCTAAGCCCACAGTAAATTAAGCCGCAGCTCGTGAGAGTGCTCTTATTACCTCATTACCAATAGTTATAGATAATGCTAGCTCTTGTGGACCTTTACCAAAATCATGAAGTCCAATTCCAATGCTTTTGATTTGATGACCTTTACTTGATTGGCTATTGTCCCATATCTTCTCTGCTACTTCCATTAAGAATCCATTAGTTGCTTCTTCTGGAGAGATTTGCAAGTATATGTTTACCTCACTTCCTCGTTGAACTTCAGCAATTGAGCGACCTGGAAAATTAGTTTCAAGTTTTCCTTTAACTTTATTCACAAAGGAAGTCAAAGGGTCAGGTCTTTTTTGGACAGTTCCCAACGCCCCAGATTTTTTCAATGATTCAAGTACTCTCTCTTTTAGTCTAGGAGCGACACGTGGGTTATTAAAAATATTATTTAAGTGCGATTTCATAAAAATTAATTTTACTCTTACTTTATTTAAAATAAAATCGCATTACATAATAAACTTAATGACTTTTATCTTGGTTATGGTGGAAAGTGGAGGTGCGACCCCGGGGATCTGG
>CAYQSL010000110.1:0-5540 GCA_964420165.1 uncultured Gammaproteobacteria bacterium
GCTGGAAATAATTCTTTGAAGCAAGCTATTGCAGCAAAAGCAAAAAAGACACAATTAACTACAGACACATGATTTCTACTAGAATTAAATAAACCCATTAATAAGGTCACTAAAATTCCAACCGTTAAAATTGTTTCCGGTAGCAGTATTGTCAGTATTTTTCCAAAATCCATAGTATATTCCAGGTTAATTGTAAGATATAAAAAGTTGTTGAGCAAACCTATAAAAAAAAGCAAAAGCAAAAAGAGCGCGCAAAAGCAATCCAGCACTCTGGCAGAGGCTATTCTAGATTTAAATAATAAATTAATAAACCTAGAAAATATTGATGAGATTTTTGCCTTAAGCCTCGCTGAGCTACAGAAATTCTTGGTTTCACCCTATGCACTCTTTGCTGTCTTGCAAGAGAACGAAGCCCTAGTGCAGTTACAACTAGGTAAATATGGTGCAAAAGAAAAACCTTTAATACTGAATACAAATGAGCTTGAAACGCTCTACCAGCCAGGGATTGTGATCCAAAAGCAAAAAATATTTTTACCAATTTTCTTACAAAATAAACTTATCGGCCTAATAATTCTGGAACCAGAAAAAAATCTTCTCGAATCAGAGAAAACTTGCTCAACAAATCTTCTCAGGTTCAGTAATTTCTTTTCCAATCTAATTAGTGAAAGACAAATTTTTTCGGACCTAAAAGCTATAAACGAAAATTTACTCAATCAAGACAAATACAAAACAGAGCTAATAAGCACCGTTTCCCATGAGCTGCGCACGCCACTTACCAATATCATGGGCTTTAGCGAACTATTATCTAAGAATTTTAAAGGAGATGAAAAGCTAGGATTTTATCTTAATGAAATCTATCACGCCTCACTTAGATTAGCCAATACCACAAATAATTATCTAGATCTTGCTCGTATAGAAGCCAAAGGCAATATTCAAATTAGCCATTTAGAAAAAACAGAGATTGATTGGCTTGCAGAGAAAAGCTGGGAATCACTCAACTTTACTAACCAAAAGTACAAATTGGTTTTTGAAAAGCCAAAAGTTTTACATGAAATTCTTTGTGACCCAGATGCCATTACGAGGGTTTTTACCAATTTATTTTCCAATGCAATTAAATACTCAAATCCAATCAATAGCAGTGATTCGGCTAAGATAATTTGCAAGATTCAAGAGAAAAAAATAGGCTTAGAAATCAGTATTATCGATCATGGGATTGGCATTCCAAAGGAAAAAATAGAAAATCTCTTTGAAAAGTTCTATCGGGTTGAAAATGACACCAGGAATTTCATCAATGGTTCGGGCTTAGGCTTATGGATCTGCAAAGAGATCATAACTGCTCACGGCGGGACAATTAGCTGCACTAGCGAGCCAGAAAAAGGTACAAATTTTACTTTTACTTTACCAAAAGGGAATAAGATAAATATTGATGCTAAAAATCTTAATTAGGAAATCTCTTTCTCTAGTTGTTTTGTTGCTTTTGCTTGTTAATAGCATTGAAGCTGCGACTACCACGACAAAGACTATAACTACTACCATTGTTGAGAAAGAAGAACCTAACTCTAAAGAGAAATTACCCGTGTTCTATGACTTAGTTCAAGACAATCTCAAACCAGATTCCGATGAATTTTATTTGAGTATGATTTTTGGTAGCCGCGATAAGCCTCAAGCTTTTATCAAAAGATCAAACAACTCAAGAGCCGGTGAAATTTACTCAGAAAGCGTTGCCTATGGGGTTGGAGATGCTATTTCTGATGATTATGTTATTGATGCCATTGATTTTAGAACTAAAGAAGTTGTAGTCAAAAAAATTGCTACCGGGGAGTACTATAGCCTGCTTCTTAGCTACGGTACTGCAACTTCAAGATTGACTAAAAAACTCAATTACAAAAATTCAAGTCCAAAGCTTTAAACAAGTCCAAAATTCTGGGCCGTAAAACGATAAGATTAAATACCGATGACTCAGATTCGCGAAAAACTTGGACTCTTTCTTACACTGATTTCAATTTCGTTTATATATCCAATACCTGTTACTGCTGCAAGTTTACTTGCGGTTTGTGAATCTAATGATTCTGTAAGTGAATGTGGAAAGAATGACATAGTTTTTCCTACTTATAAAGTTACTAATGGAGTTGCTACTTTTAATTACAAGATTGACCAAGGACCTCTTGGTGAAATTAGCGAAGATGAAGCTTTTACAGATGCGGTAGATGTTTTAGATCTTTGGGAAGCAGAATCTAGTTTAGATTTCGTAGGCAAAGATGGCGGCATAATTGATCAAGATGTAGATGATTCTAATTATGAGGACTACTTAGAAACTTCTTCCTCACTTGGTTATAGCCCTGTAATTTGGGATGATGATGGATCAATCACGGAAGAACTTGCTGGTCGCGGTTCTAAACATTCAGTCTTAGGTTTTGCCGGAGCAAGCTTCTTTCATTTCTCTTCTGGACATGTAACTGGTATTAAAGAATCACAAGCCGCATTTAATGGTTTTCTTTTTGATGGCGATAACACTAATGAAACTCCAAGCCAAGTAAGAAATGTTTTTGTTACAACAATACTTCATGAATTTGGTCATATGTTTGGCATAGATCATACTCAAGGAGGAAATCTTCAAGGTTTCAAAAATGATGATTCGGATTTATCAGATGTGCCTGTGATGTTTCCTATATCTGCAAACACCCTTGTAGAGCTGCAACACGATGATATTGCTATAGCTAAAGAAGCTTATCCTAAAGGTAGTGAAAGCCAAAGCTATGGCAGAATCGAAGGTACTTTAACTGATGATGGAATTGGTGTGCAAGGTGCAAATATTGTTGCCTTTAAAATAGACGACTCTAATCCCCGTAAAAGAGCTGTTGCTTGTCCAAGTGATGTAGACGGGCAGCATACTGGGAAATTTATTCTTCCTACTTTAGTTCCAGGCAATTATATTTTATTTGCCGAACCTATCGATAGTGACTTTACTGGCGGATCATCAGTAGGTAGTTATGATCCGATTGACTCAAGTGATTTTAATACTGGTTTTTATAATGGTGATGGTGAAGCAATTATCGAAAGTGATGTTTTAAATACTGGAATCTCTCAAGCTAAACAAATAACTGTTCTTGCTGGCACTACTACTACAGTAAGCTTCGAAACCAATAGCAGTGGTACTGGCGGAATTACTCGTAGCTTCACGGCTCAGGGTGGTGCTTTCAACAAAGCTCAATTTTTAAAATCTGGTGCAAACAAAAAAACAAAAATAATTTTAGTTAATCTAGTTAAAGGGCAAAAATCTATTAGGTTTACTACTGACTATCCTGATTTAATTACTTTCTTACCAGCTAATCCTTTTACACTTTCAGGTAAATCAAAGGTTGTTAAAGTGGTTCTGGCTCCATTTGAGGATTTCCTTGCAGCAATTCCTGAATTAGAAAATAGTTCGTTTGATATTCCTGTAACTATTGAAGATCTAGATACAGGGTTTATAGATAGCTCGAAGACTATTACTGTTTTTTAGCTTCATCAGCTATAACTGGCTCTTTGCCATGGATCAGCTTATATTGCTCTTTCCAACCGCGTTCTATACCGGAAATAACATTCTTAACCCAGAGGTATGCATCTTTGTCCTGACCAGTAGCTGGATCTTTGACTTTGATTTTAGGCTCATTAAATTCAGCAAAGAAATGACTAGCTTTTTTATCACCTGCATTTCTTACTACATTTGGACTGATCACTGCAAAATCAGACTTAGCTGAATTTGTAAAATCTTTACTCGTATCAAAATATTTAAACTTACTCATATCTGCAGGATCATCAGTTTCATATTCAACCTTGTTATCAACTAAAAATCTTGCTGGTTTACAATTTTCAAAATTCTTATTACCTTCTGCTTTAAGCATCTCAATCATACTTGGCGGATGTTTACCAATCTCACCAGTTAAAGTCGGCAGGCGCGGTGCATGCCCACCGGTTGCAAAAGAATATAATGCTCTAAATGGATAAGTTGGATACCACCAAAGATATTTATAAATACCATTGAGGACTTTTTGACCAAAGCCAATATTGTCAGGATGTTTAGGGAACTTAGTAAAGTTCTTATTCAGATCACAAGTAAGATCGCTTCTACCAAGAACTCCATCAACATATTTTTTGAGAATTGCATTTTTCTCTGTAATAGTCTCAGCAAGCTGTTCATAATTTCTTGTACAAACAATAATCTTATAGCCACGTGCTTTAAGATATTCAAACAGCTCTTCAACACCTGGTCTGAGAACATACTTAATTTCTCTACCAAGTTTATTTGCAGGATCATCTCCAGGAATAGTTTCTAAGCTACGTCCAAGTTCTTTGAGCTTAGCTTCATCAATTTTATGTTTATCAGAATCATCCCAAAGAGTTTCATCACCATCAAAAACAATTACTTGATCATCTGGATTTCCTTGATAAACCCCTTGTGGTGGAATAGCTGCAGGAGCTTTTAAAGCAGCTTCTAATTGTGCTCGATTAACTTGGTTTACTCCGGAAGGACTTTTTGGTTCTATTAGAGTTGGGGCCGCAGAAGAAGTTGAGGCTTTAACAGCATCAGTTGGTTTTGTTCTTCCAAGTAAGCTTGATAACATATTGGATTCAGGCCTCAGTTTTATCTATTTTGACTTTGCAAAATACTATCAAAGCAAATGAGACTTTACGCATTTGCCTATGGATATTATAGCTATACCGATTCCAAAAGGCTGGAATATCAAGCATTATTAAGAAGTTTTAATCTAAAGCGATTAAGCAGCTAAACTAAGGTCTGTATTGATCTGAATACCAGGTCCTTGAGTAGTACTAAGGAAAGCAGTCTTAAGGTAAGTACCTTTAGAAGCACTCGGCTTAGCTTTTTGAATCTCTTGCATTGCTGCAGTTAAGTTCTTCATTAGATCTTCATTAGTAAAATTAGAATTACCGATAGGCATGTGCACTACAGCACCAGTTTTCTCAGTTCTGAAACTTACTTTACCAGCTTGAAGCTCAGCAACAGCTCTTTTAACATCAGCCGTTACAGTACCATCTTTAGGGTTAGGCATAAGACCACGGGGTCCAAGCACCTTACCTAACTTACCAAGTAAAGCCATACAGTCAGGAGTTGCTACAAGCACATCAAAATCCATCCAACCATCTTCAATCTTTTTAACAAGATCTTCAGTACCAGCTTCAATTGCACCAGCAGCTTTAGCTTCAGCAACTTTCTCACCTTTAGCAAGAACAGCGATTCTTACAGTCTTACCAGTACCAGCTGGAAGTGAAACTGTAGAACGTACTTGTTGGTCATTAGCTTTTGTATCAACACCAAGTTGAACAGCAAGTTCAAATGTTTGTGGATATTTTGCTGAACAGCTTTCTTTAGCAAAAGCTTTCAAAGCTTCAATCGCCGTTGCCGCATCAATTTTAGTTGTAAACTTTGCGTCAACTTCTTTGATTTTCTTTTGTCTTTTTGTTTCTCTTGCCATAATAAAATTCTCTCCTAGATTGGTTTCTAACTACTTACGCAGCTACTACTCCCATACTTCTTGCAG